>CAUPXP010000013.1:0-54704 GCA_963515455.1 Streptococcus mitis
GTGCTGTGCTGTGCTGTGCTGTGCTGTGCTGTGCTGTGCTGTGCTGTGCTGTGCTGTGCTCATGGTAGTATCCTTTCTTAGCTTTGTCAAGCTTTTGTAATTTTAATTTTATAAAAAATTAAGTTGGCTTATCCTATTTTTGTAATGCTTCATTTTTAATACATTACAGCTTCATTTTATCAAAAATAGGGGTTGAAATCAAAAGTGTTCCCTAATCTCAATTTCTGATTGTCCTTAATCAAAACTTACAATCAATTTTGCTTCTTTAAAGCTTCTATTTCTTTCAATGTAGCCTGATAGTCTCTTTTTATTTCCATTTGTTTTCTCATTGATTTTTCAGAATACATCTTTTTCTTTAGCTGCTGTGCCTTTTTTTCTAATTTATCTAATTGGTCACTGAGTTCAATAGAGTTTCTAAGATTACTTGTTTCTAAAACTTGTAATTCTTTCTTACCAGTTTCTTTTACAAGACTCTCATAAACATCATCTAAATCATTTCCCTCAAAGTCAATGCTTACATCATCATTCGTCTGAAAGCGACGGACAATCTTAAAGTGCTTGCCATCCTTTTCTTGACTTAAAGGCTCTTTATAATGAATAAGAAGTTCTTCTCTACCTTGTGGATATTTTAATACAAAGGCTGTGTAAATCCCTAATCTTATATCTAGCTGTTCTAATAAAGTTAAGGAAACATCCATTTGTTCGAGTTCTATTTCTAAAACCATGATTTGCTTCACCTTTTTTCCAGCAGGAATATTAGTGGTACTTGTATCAATCTGATGAGTAATTTGAATTGCTCTAATCTGTTCTCTTAATTCTTTCTTTTCTTTTACAGAAACATTAAGATTATCAAAAAAATCACTATTTCCCTTTTTATGAGGACGATATAGAACATGAGCTTTTGATAAGGCTGTATAGGATGGGAATTTAATCATCAGAATCTCCTTTCATCAATATAAAGAAACAAATTAGCTCAAAATCATCCATTCCCTCCATGCTAGTATTCATCAAGTCAACAGATCCAAAGTTAAATAGGGCATCCATCGTTGAAATCTGATCATGTTCCATTAGTTGATCGATTGCCTCTTGAAGCAATTCGGAATAAACAACCATTTCTTTACCGTCTTTTGTTTGACGATTAAACTTGTCTACTACTTGACTTAATGGCTTACTTTGACCCCGACAAATGCTACTGAGGTGCTCCAATATTTTCTTGCTTTCGGACGGAGATAACAGTAGTTCTCCATTTCTATTGATGTAGAGGATATAATATGGGTGAAGTTGATTTTGATGATTTTTTCCTTTTAACTGTTCTTTGTTTTTTAGGACGAAAATGACACCTTCTGATTCTTTATTGGAGGCAGGTAAAATAGCTTGCAATCCTTTTGGAACTCTTTCTAACTCAGGATGTTCTTCCAAATACTTAAGAAGGTCCATACGATAATCTTCTAATCCTAAATCCATAATGGAAATACCATCATTCATCTCCTCTAGATCGACTACTTCATCTCTAAGACGTTCTAATTGTTTTCTTCGGTAATTATTATCCTCTATTTCTTCACTAGATAAAACATTATCATCTGCTGTTGAAGTCAAGACAGAAATCTTCATCCTCGATTCAACCCTAGACTTAAGATCGATATACTCATCTAACTCAAGATTTGGCCAAAAGTTAACCAATTGAATGTATTTATTTTGACTACCAATTCGATCCACACGACCAAATCGTTGAACAATACGGACAGGATTCCAATGGATATCGTAATTAACCATCATATCTGCATCTTGTAAGTTTTGACCTTCGGAAATCACATCTGTTGCGATTAAAAGATCGATTTCACTTTCATCACCAGGAAACAGAACATCACGAGATTTTGATTTAGGAGAGAAATAAGTTAGTAACGAATTGAGATCTTTATTTTTAGTTTCCAGAGTTGTTGCAAAACCTTTTGTACCTGAAATCTGAGCAGTGTAGAGACCATACTTATCCAAGACATACTGACTAATATGTTTATAAAGGTAGTTCGTTGTTGTCGCAAATGCGGAGAAAATGATCAACTTTTTATTGCCAGCATTGATTGGATTTGTTAGTTTCTCATCTATCAAGGTAAAAAGAGTCTGAAGTTTTTGGTCTTCTTGTGGTGTTATTTTACTGATTAGATTTTCTAACTCTGTCAATACTGCAAAATCTTGTTCTAACTCGACCTTCCAACTACGATAATCCATATCTTGTAAAGCAATACGATTTTTCTTACCAATAGAGAACTCGAAATTACTATCTTCCAAATCAAAATCATCTTCATCAAGATGAGAATCAAGAGATAAATGATCCAAGTCTGTCAATTCATATTCCTCGATAGCCTTTAATGTCTTTTCTACATAATCTTTAACAACATCTATTAAAGTATATCGAAAAGCTGCAACAGAACTTTCTAAACGTTTAAGCAGGTTAATCATCATCAGTTTTTTGATACCAGACTCACGGCCAAACTGAGTTAAATTCCCCATTATTCCTTCTTTACTTTTATCGTATTTAACTCTCTTTGATGGGTAAATATGTATCGATGGTTGATAGATAGTCAACTGGAGTTTATCAAGTAAATGATATAATTTTTTATAGGTAATTCCAAGATTTGAAACCGTTAAATCAGGTTCAAAATTAAGAGGTTTTAAGCGCTGTGGAAATTCTCCAATCGCTTCTCTATCATAAAATTCGCGAATATGTTTTCTACTTCTGGCTATGGTTACACTATCTAGTACTTTAAAGAAATCAAAATCTAATGTAGATAACAGTTTATCTGTTGTTCTCTCTTCTGCAGGTAGATCAGCCCACTTGTTATAAGCAGATTGAGCGTTTCTGAAAATATCATTTATAGATGATTTTGTTTCTAATTTACTATCAATTTGATCCGTATCTCCTTCATAGGCTAGAGCAATTTGATTTTTCAAATCATTAAAACGATTATTAACAGGTGTAGCTGATAGCATGAGTACCTTTGTAGGGACACCAGACCTTATGATTCGATTCATTAAACGGCTGTATCGATTTTCTCTCCCCTCAGATAAGTCATTTTCGCTAGAGCCACCATTTCTAAAATTATGGGACTCATCAATGACAACCAAATCATAAGTATGCCAATTATTCAAGGACAAATCAATTCCATTAGAGTGTCCTTTATCTCTACTGAGGTCTGTATGATAAAGCACGTCATAAAGCAAATGTCTATCATAAATTGGATTATTTACATAATCATGACGATACATATTCCAGTTATTTTCTAACTTTTTAGGACAAAGTACTAAAATACGTTTGCCTCGATAAGCATAATAAGTCATGACCGCTAAAGCTGTATAAGTCTTACCAAGACCAACTGAATCCGCTAGAATACATCCATTAAATTTTTCTAATTTAGAAATGATCGATTTTACTGCATCCTTTTGGAAATCATATAACAGCCCCCAAATCTTACTTTCTTTATAACCAACACCTTCATTTGGTAAAAAGTCTTCATTGATATCTTCTAAAAATTCACTAAATAAATTATATAGCATCACATAGTAAATGAACTCAGGTGAATGTTCTTTGTGAGCTAGGTTTAAATTCTCCAAAAACTCTTCAGTAACATCACGAAAATAATCCTCTTCTTCCCAAAGATTATCAAATTCATCTAAATAATTTAAACTAAGTGGTGCATGATAGAGGTTTCTACTCGTTTTAAATAGAGATGCCTCATATCCTAATTCTTTGCGATCAAAGTTTTTCAAACGATCTACTGCCACTACATCATCCGAATTTTCAATTCGAATACCATTTGGCATTTCATCTGTTTCAATATTAATAGACTTAAATTGCGCTTTTCTTCGGATCCAATCAGCACATTCACGAGCAATCGCTTTTTGGGTCAGCTCATTCATCAATTTCAGTTCATACTTTCCACCAAAAATCGATTGTTCCCGTTCTTTTTTGGGTATCGTATATTCACGGAAATCTGTTTTAGTTTCATCTGTTACAAAAGTTGGATTTGTGAAAATAAATTTTAACTCTTCAATATTCTCCAATTCCTCTTTCAACTGCTGATAAGCAAACATAGAAAAGGTTGCTGCTGCAATCTTGACTCGGCTTTCTGATTTCAATTCTTTCTTTAACTCATCTCCAAGACGAATTGATCGATTATCAATTTCCATAATTCCTCCTTGTTAGACTATTTCTACTATTATATCATTCTTTGCAAATTCAAAATAGACCTTTTTTCTTCTTTCTTCTTTCTAATACTCAATGAAAATCAAAGAGCAAACTAGCCGCAAGCTGCTCAAAACACTGTTTTGAGGTTGTAGATAAGACTGACGAAGTCAGGCACATATATACGGTAAGGTGACGCTGACGTAGTTTGAAGAGATTTTCGAAGAGTATAAAAAAGGAAAGCCCTGCGGCCTTCCTTCGTCTTACTTGCGTTTCTTCTTCGCTTTTTTCATTTTGTTAGCCATACGTTTCATGGATTGTTTCATAGCAAATTCACCGATTTTACCTTTGAGTCCACCACCAAACATCTGGCTCATATCTGGCATTCCTGCTCCTCCGAGAGCTGATAGGTCAGGCATACCGCCTTGTCCCATCATTCCTTCAAGGGCAGACATATCCATTCCTCCCATATTTGGCATATTTTTTGGAAGGTTGTTTGGATTGATTCCCATTTGCTTCATCATCTTGTTCATATCACCAGACATGACTCCCTGCATAAGCTGTTTAGCTTGGTTAAAGTCCTTGATGAATTTATTAACTTCGACAAAGGTATTTCCAGAACCAGCAGCGATACGACGGCGACGGCTTGGATTTAACAAATCTGGATTTTCACGTTCTTCAGGTGTCATGGAAGACACAATAGCACGTTTGCGCGCAATCTGACGCTCATCCACCTTCATGTTTTGAAGGGCTGGATTGTTAGCCATGCCTGGAATCATCTTGAGCAAGTCTTCCATTGGCCCCATGTTTTGTACCTGATCCAATTGATCGATGAAATCATTAAAATCAAAGGTGTTTTCACGCATCTTCTCAGCCATTTCAAGGGCTTTTTGCTCATCGTATTCTTGAGAAGCTTTCTCAATCAAAGTGAGCATATCCCCCATACCAAGAATACGACTTGACATGCGATCTGGGTGGAAGGTTTCAATATCCGTAATCTTTTCACCTGTACCAGTGAACTTGATTGGTTTTCCAGTAATGTGACGAACAGATAGAGCCGCACCACCACGAGTGTCCCCATCAATTTTGGTAAGGATAACCCCAGTTACTTCTAACTGAGCATTAAACTCACGCGCAACATTGGCCGCTTCTTGACCAATCATGGCATCAACGACGAGCAAAATTTCATTTGGTTGAGCCAAGGCTTTTACCTCACGAAGCTCATTCATCAAAAGCTCATCAATCTGCAAACGACCTGCCGTATCAATCAAAACATAATCGTTGTGGTTGGCATGCGCTTGCTCCAAACCTTGACGTACAATCTCAACAGCTGGAACCTCTGTCCCAAGCGCGAAGACAGGCACATCAATCTGTTGCCCCAGTGTCTTCAGCTGGTCAATAGCCGCAGGACGGTAAATATCCGCCGCAATCATCAAAGGACGGGCATTTTCTTCTTTCTTAAGTTTGTTGGCCAATTTACCGGCAAAGGTTGTTTTACCAGCCCCCTGCAAACCGACCATCATGATAATCGTCGGAATCTTAGGTGACTTGATAATTTCTGCTGTATCAGAACCTAAAACGGTTGTCAGTTCCTCATCTACAATTTTAATAATCTGTTGAGCAGGATTAAGGGTATCAATGACCTCATGCCCGACTGCACGCTCACGAACTTTCTTGATAAAGTCCTTTACAACAGGTAAGGCAACGTCGGCCTCAAGCAAGGCCAAGCGAATTTCTTTGGTTGCCTCTTGGACATCAGATTCAGAGATTTTTCCTTTTTTACGTAGATTTTTAAAGACGTTCTGCAAACGTTCTGTTAAACTTTCAAATGCCATTTTTCTTCCTCTTATTCTCTATTATCAATGCTTGTTAAAATTTCTATCTGCTCCTGCAGAAAGTCATCCTTGGGATAGCGCTCCAAAATCTGATCAAAAATTTGACTACGGACAATGTAGTCCGAGTACATGTGCAATTTCATCTCATAATCTTCCAGAATCTTTTCTGTTCGCTTGATATTGTCATAGACAGCCTGACGACTAACGCCGAACTCCTCGGCAATCTCAGCAAGGCTGTAATCATCAGCGTAGTAGAGCTCGATATAATTCATTTGCTTATCTGTCAAAAGCGCCGCATAAAATTCAAAGAGCGCATTCATACGATTGGTTTTTTCAATTTCCATAACTTTTATTATACCAAAAAATAGCCTAATCTACCACATTAGGAAGCCAATCCGAGAAGATAGCAAGCTAAATTTGAAAAAGACAAGAGACTAGCCCCAAGTAATTTCCAATTGATAGCTGGCAAAGGGATGTCCCTCTTGATTTTGTAGTTGATAATCTAGCTCAATCTTTTGCCTATCAACTTGATAATGGCTCGTTTGGATGATAAACTCCTGCATGCCCATAGGTGTGGGAATGTAGGCTAAACTATCACTATCCTTTAGAAAGCGCATAATGGTCTTGGGATTGGAAAAACGGCTCATCACCAGTTCTTGACCATGGAATTTAATAACCACTTTTTCCTTTTCCTCATTATAGAAAAGCAGGTAGCTATAATCTCCTTTTTCATGCACTTCCACGTCATAAAGCTGATCAATCACTTCCAACTGCTCATCAAACTGAATCGTATTTCGCATCCGAATCTTCACATCAGGTCCTCTTTCTTGTCTCTTGTCCTACTATTTTACCAAAAACTCTAGCTTTTTGCTATAATGGTCATATGAACGAAAAAGTATTCCGTGACCCTGTTCACAACTACATCCATGTCAATAATCAAATCATCTATGACTTGATCAATACAAAAGAATTTCAACGCTTGCGCCGAATCAAACAACTGGGAACTTCCAGTTATACCTTCCACGGTGGAGAACACAGTCGCTTCTCCCATTGTCTAGGAGTCTATGAAATTGCACGACGCATCACGGAGATTTTTGAAGAAAAATATCCTAAAGAATGGAATCCTGCCGAGTCTCTCTTGACCATGACCGCTGCTCTCCTGCATGACCTTGGGCATGGTGCCTACTCCCATACTTTTGAACATCTCTTTGATACCGACCATGAAGCCATTACTCAGGAAATCATCCAAAGTCCTGAGACAGAGATTCACCAAGTTCTGCTACAAGTGGCGCCAGATTTTCCAGAAAAGGTAGCAAGTGTCATCGACCATACCTATCCTAACAAGCAGGTCGTGCAACTCATTTCTAGTCAAATTGATGCAGATCGCATGGACTATCTCTTGCGCGACTCCTATTTTACAGGAGCATCTTATGGAGAATTTGACCTGACTCGGATTCTTCGAGTCATTCGTCCTGTCGAAAATGGTATCGCCTTTCAGCGCAATGGCATGCACGCCATCGAAGACTACGTCCTCAGTCGCTACCAGATGTATATGCAGGTCTATTTCCACCCAGCAACACGGGCCATGGAAGTTCTCCTGCAGAATCTCCTCAAACGCGCCAAGGAACTTTATCCAGAAGATAAGGACTTCTTTGCACGAACATCTCCACATCTCCTGCATTTCTTTGAAAAAAATATGACCTTGTCTGACTATCTAGCTCTGGATGATGGTGTGATGAATACCTATTTCCAACTCTGGATGACCAGTCCTGACAAGATTCTCGCAGATTTGTCGCAACGCTTTGTCAACCGCAAGGTCTTTAAATCCATTACCTTTTCACAGGAAGATCAAGACCAGCTCGCTAGCATGAGAAAATTGGTTGAAGACATTGGCTTTGATCCCGACTACTATACTGCCATTCATAAGAACTTTGACCTCCCTTATGATATCTATCGTCCCGAATCTGAAAATCCACGGACACAGATTGAGATTTTACAAAAGAATGGAGAACTGGCCGAACTCTCTAGCCTGTCTCCTATCGTCCAATCCCTTGCAGGAAGTCGCCACGGAGATAATCGCTTTTATTTTCCAAAAGAAATGTTGGACCAAAATAGCATCTTCGCAAGTATTACCCAGCAATTTTTACACTTGATTGAGAATGATCATTTTACCCCAAATAAAAACTAGAAGAGGAAATTTATGAGTATTAAACTAATCGCCGTCGATATCGACGGAACCCTAGTCAATAGCCAAAAGGAGATTACGCCTGAAGTCTTTTCTGCCATCCAAGATGCCAAAGAAGCTGGTGTCAAAGTCGTGATTGCAACTGGCCGCCCCATCGCAGGTGTTGCCAAACTTCTGGACGACTTGCAGTTGAGAGACGAGGGTGACTATGTTGTGACCTTCAATGGTGCCCTTGTCCAAGAAACTGCTACAGGACATGAGATTATCAGCGAATCCTTGACCTATGAGGATTATCTGGATATGGAATTTCTCAGCCGTAAGCTCGGTGTCCACATGCACGCCATTACCAAGGATGGAATCTACACAGCTAATCGCAATATCGGAAAATACACAGTTCACGAATCAACCCTCGTCAGCATGCCCATCTTCTACCGTACTCCTGAAGAAATGGCCAATAAAGAAATCGTCAAGTGTATGTTCATCGATGAACCAGAAATACTCGATACTGCTATTGAAAAAATCCCAGCAGAATTTTACGAACGCTACTCCATCAACAAATCTGCTCCTTTCTACCTCGAACTCCTTAAAAAGAATGTTGACAAGGGTTCAGCCATCACTCACTTAGCTGAAAAACTCGGATTGCCCAAAGATGAAACAATGGCTATCGGTGACGAAGAAAATGACCGTGCCATGCTGGAAGTCGTTGGAAACCCCGTTGTCATGGAAAATGGAAATCCAGAAATCAAAAAAATCGCCAAATATATCACTAAAACAAATGACGAATCTGGCGTTGCCCATGCCATCCGTACATGGGTACTATAAAATAATTTGAATATAGAAAAGCACACCAGAAGTTATAGATACTGTACTGACCCCAAAAGTTAGACAGAAAAAATCTTACTTTTGGTGTGCAGTTTAAGATTCAGTATTTTTTGTCTCTAGTTCTATCCCCTTAATAATTATTAAATCTGAAAAAGGTAGTACATTATGTAAAACCTTTTTCAATTTTTTATTTTACTACAAATTAATATTATTTTTTCTAATGATAATTGATTCACTAATCTTACTTTATAAATATTGCAGTGCTTTTCTTAATTAGCTTTTTTTCATAACTCTTTATAAGAATAACCAATAAACTACTTAGTAATCCCAAAATAACTAGACTTAATCTCGGGTTTAAAAGCCAATTAAAATAAGCGGCCAATATCCCTCCAAAAGGAGCAAAAATGGTAGCTATTACAAAAGAACTAGAAAGTATCTTTCCAATATTATACACAGTACTTTCTTGCTGCTGTATTGTTGTAATCGAAACAGAAGCTATTGTAATTAATCCGCTCAAAATTGAATAACAAATTCCAAAAAATATCCAATTTTCTACCATCCCACTTGCCATAATGACAAGTGGGATTGTTGCCATTGATACATTCATCAAGATAAAGGCATCCTTCTTATTCAAAAAAGTAGAAAGAAAGGTTACTGCTATCAAACTTCCAAATCCAGTAATTGAGTAAACAATCCCAACAAGACTATTTGATAATTTCAATTACGTCCATTTTTTTCTCTCATTAATTGGACATAGCCCTTTGTTTCTATTTTTGAATTTAAAAACGAGAACTCTCCGCACATTTTATCATAAAAATTACTATAATCTTCTTTTGAAAAATCTCCTAAAATCTCTATCTCAAGATAAAACCCAAGACCATCAATCTTATCTAGATTAATCGTTTTATTTTCTAATTCATCATGATAAGTCTTTCTATGTTTACTTATTGTGAAAATATTTGAAAATCCATCTTGCAAGATATTTCTTACAAATTCTAATTTTTCAGATTCTAACTCTATTTCACTTTCACTCCACATTCCTTGTTTTATCGTATCTTTTCTTGTGAAAATACTTGCTCTATTATCATCTTCTTGACGAATTCTGTAGATAAAGCTACCTACCTCATCATTTTCAAATTCTCTTCCTTTTGTTTTAAAATATTCATCAACTTGCTTATTTTCATTCTTAAATTTATAAGATTTTTCTAAATATGAAATAGCATTATTATAATCTTTCTCATCGTTGAGTTCAAATCTAACTTCTAATTCATTCATTAATTTTACCTCTCAATTCTTCAAAGGCTGAAGTCTCTTTACATTCACTCAGTCTATAGTAAGTTTCTGTAGATGTTTTATGGACAAAAAGCCTAATATTTTCTTGTACTCATTTTAGCACTTCAATATAATAATGTCAAGAATTTTAATAATGTTTTTTATTTATTTTTATTAAATACATATTTGTATCTTTCTGGATTAAAAAAACGATGCTTAATTGAACATCGTCTTTACTATTCTGTTATATCTGCAATATAATGCTCGATTTTAAGAGCCATTGACATATTGCCCTCAAGCTTATACAGGAAATAAGCCGTTTCAAAGTACTCTTTTACTGCAACTTTAGAAGAAAAATTCTTACTGACATTTCCCATCAATACATACAAATCAGCCAAAAGATATGTTGTTCTATACGTCTTACATTGCTTTATCGTATCTGTGATTTTAGTAATAGCCTCTTCAGTATTATTCTGCAACCATAGATAGCGACAAACATTATAATTAAATTTAATAGAAAGGTTTAATTCTTCGATTGTGTTTAACTTGAGTTGATTTACTTGATACTCTAACTTTTCTCGAATTTCATTAAAACTCTCTAAATCTTCAATATCATAATAAAAATTAAATAGAGTATTTGAAACTTGAAGGTAGATCAGGTCAGTTACATTTAACTGAGACAGTACCTTCTCCAATCTTGCTACAGCCTCCTCTTTTTGCCCGTAGAAATAAAAATCTATAAGAGATTTTATCCACTCCATATAAAACTTATCTACTAGAGACAAGCGATGTACCTTTACACTCTCTAATTCATATATATATTTCAAAGACTCATAATTTCGATTTGTGATAAAAGTCTGGGCTAACTTCTTAAACTCTGATAACTCATCAATCTCCTCTCCAATCTGCTCATTAAAAAAATAATCTATACTAACTTTTAACTTCTTAGACAGAGCATATAAAAAGTCTGCTCCTGGAGTAAATTCTCCATTCTCTAATCGACTAATCTGTCCCTGTTTACATATCCCCTCAGCCAATTCTCGCTGAGACATTTTTAATTCTTTTCGTCTATTTTTTAATCTTGTTGCTAATAGTGTGCCCACGTTTGCATTTTCCTTTTCTATTCGATTTCAATTTCAATTGTAACATGATTAAATTTTAAATACAAATTAATAAACCAAAAGATACAAATTATATATAAGTAATGACTAGATATGTTACCTTTGAAAACCTATCCCTTCTTCTTTTGAGATTTTCTTACTCAAACGATTGATAAACGTATTCACTTTAAATGGATTAGATATTAGACTATCATGTTTAAATTTTATTATTGATATATTTAACAGACCAGAAATAATCTTTTACAACATATCAAATTCAGGGGAACAATAAAGATTTTCCCCATTTTTTAGTCTCTCTATTTCATAACAATCAATTCTTTTTGTCACATACCTTAGCCCAAAAAATCCACACCAAATCTTTTTGAAAGCTGTTTAAAGCTTTGTACTTACTTTCTGAGTTCATAGATCTGAACCTTTACCTCATTTGTTCAATTCCATAATAAAAATAAGGACATTCTAACAAAGGAAGTCCTTATTTTTATTATGGAATTGATCAAAATTATTTTATCCTTTTACTAACATTCATTCTCTTACTAAATCATACTTTTTATCAATAACCCTCTTTTAGAGTATGTCCGTAAGTTTGAATAATTTGTTGTATATCTTTATGCCTTAGTAATCTTGAAACAGCCCATATATCAACACCTTTTGATAATAAATATGAACCATAAATATGCCTTCCTGCTGTTGCTATCATGGTTTGACTACCTATCCCAAGTTCGGATAAAAATACTTTCAAGCATTTATTCAATCCATAATTTGTAGAAAGTTTATACCTTCTATCACAAAAGATCAAATCATATTTCTTTAATTCGTCACGATTATAAAGAACCTTATCTTGTTCCTCTTTCAATGCATCCAATACAGATATTAAATCTTCATCAATAAGAATTTCTCTTATGAAAGTATTCGTTTTTTGAGGAACAAAATTTGTCGATTTCTAGCAAATCTTTCATACGTCTTTATAGTTTGTCTTTCTGAAAAATAATATTTTCTAGTTTATGATTCACCTTCTAATTCTATTATAATCGAGTATAAAGATTCTTTCGTTTTGGGAACAGATTCCTTCAATATACCCTCTATAATTTTAAAATTTAAGTTGGAATAATTATGATAAATAAAATTTCTAAAACCTTTTATCTGAATCCAGTTTATCCTATCTGAATACTTCTGTTTTACTTCCTCTGATAATTTGCCTAAGGATAACTGTTCTCCTACTTGTCCTAAATTCATAGCGATAGAATCAACTACCATATCATCATCTAAAGGTAAATTATATCTTCTTGCTTTTTCCAAAACAGCAACAGCCTTATCAAGATATAAAATCATATCCTTCAAATAGGCTATATCAGTTTCAAGAGATTGACTTCTCATAAATAACCTCTCTATCATTCAAAAAATTTTTCTTAACTAACTTCCCAATATTCGTTTTTGGAGAAAGTAAATCACTAACCAATAGAATATCTATATTACCATCAAAAATAGTTAAAAGCCTACCATATACATCAAAATATATCGAATCATCCTCTAACTCCAAAGCAATATCAACATCACTTTGTCCATCAGCTTCACCCCTAGCATAAGAGCCAAATAGATAAATTTTAGATAAATCATATTGTTTAGCAACAGGAACAATTTTTTCCTTTATCTGATCTATTGTATAAACCATAACTAAACCCCTTTATATCATATATAGCCATACTTTTATTTCAGCTTACTCAGAATCAAGTTTAACTTCAAAAGGAATGCTTCTTGTCAGCACACTCTGTTTTAAAAATAACTTCACAGCAGTTGACATATCCAACCCCAACTCATTAAAAATTGCAGTCGCTTCTTTTTTCAATTCATCATCTACTCTTACAGCAATTTGTGACACAGCATTTCTCCTTGATTTATTCTGTATATCTATTGTATCACCTTGAGTAAGACACTTCAACTTTTTTTAATTATTAAATACAAAACAAAATAGACCAGTTTCCTAATCTATAGTAAATCTAATCTAGAATAGTACAATATGGTTCCTAAAACATTAATAGAAATTAGTTTAAATTTTTAATCTATTTGCTGAGTTTTTATTTCATTTCACTATATTTTATTCTATATTAATTGACTTTTGGTAAAATTTTAATCATGAATTAGTCAAAGAAAAAATACTAACCTATTTTAAAAAACTAAATTGTGGTGATTGCCCATAGACAAACACTTTGAATTTTCTTTGTCTTTCTTTACATTTCTAAAAATGCCCCCTGCAAACATAATAGTATATATCAGTCTTTCTAATTTGTTCTTATTTATGGTTTTTATAAAAAGAAAAACGATTGAAAAATATAAAAAAATAAGTTTTTTGGGGCAGATTTGGGGCAAAAACCATGATAACAATAAGCAGTGATTTCGGTCACTGCTTTTATTATTGCAAACAAAAAAACCGCAAGCCTGAGCCTGCGGTGAAAGAACATTTTAGAAAGTTTCCTTTCTATTTATTTAGTTGTTATGAGCCCTTCTGGCTCGACTGTGAATTCTGGCTTGTCTGCCATTGTTCCGTCTGGTTTGAGGTAGTACCAGCCTGTTCCGTCTGCGGACTGGATAAAGGCGTTAGATACCATCGCCCCTTCTTTACCGTCAAGATAATACCAGGTGTCCTTGTACTTGACCCAACCCGTCTTCATGGCACCTTCTACATCGAAGTAGTACCACTTCTCAGCGATTTTCTTCCAGCCTGTGGCCATTTCGCCTGATTGATCAAACCAGTACCAGTTACCGTCTGAGTGCTTCTTCCAGCGGTCTGCAAGCATGTAGCCTGAACCGTCGAAGTAATACCAGGTTCCGTTGATTTTCTCAAACTTGTCTTTTGGATAAGACCCGTCTGAGTGTACGTACCAATAGCCTGTATCGTTCTTCTGCCAGCCTGTTTCAGCGCCTAGGCCGTTCTCAATATCTCGCTTAAACTGTTCACGGCTAACACCCCATTTCGCAAGATAAGGATACGGGTCAACGTGGTCGCTACTGTTATCCGGCTGGTTATTGGTACAGTATTCATGCGTTTTGATACCTGCCAAGTCGTCTGTATCAAGCGTTTTCGGCAAACCTGCTTCATCTGCTAGATTGCGTAAGAGTTCGATATACAGACGGTAGTCCGTCATGAACTCTTCTTTAGTTGAATGGCTTTCAATCAATTCAACTGCTGCATAGCTTTCCGCATTCCAACCGCCCCCAACGTCCCACGCTCCGTTATTTACAGGGCCTACCTGCAGGACACGACCATTCCCGACAACGTGAGAGAAGAACCCAAGTCCAGGGTCCTTTCTATAGTGGTAGTCCGCCTCATTTTGAGCAGTTGAGTTGCTGTTGCCTGTTGAGTGGGCGTGTACTTGTCGATAAGGCTGCACCCCAACCTGTGGCAAGCCTGTACGTAGTCTGCTTGTATCGATATCCATATTATTCCTCGCTTGGTTTCTTGTATTCTAGCGCTCGTGTGCTGTCTGTGATTCCGCTTGTAGTCGGGTCGTTGACCAAACCGATAGCAGTCAAGAACACGAATACCGCATTAACAAGCAGAATCAGCTTGTTGCCGATATCACCTAAATCCAGATGGTATCCAAAGACTGCTACACTTGCTTGCAAGACAAGCAAGAAGGCTGGAATGGCAGTCAGCCAAAAGTATTTATTTTGTAATCGTAGTTTCCAGTTAATCATATTTTTATCCTCCTATAGTTGGTAATGTTGTTGGCCACTCATCTTCTGTTAAATAAGAAAATGGGTTGACGTGATTGTCTACTACACTTAAGCTACTAGTTGCAATCAGTAACTCCAATCCAGTTTTTAAATTATCACTATTATACAAGAAGCGAAGAATCACAGCTCCCGTTCCTTGTACATCTTCTGAATTTTCAGCTGCATATACTTCACTATAAACATCTATAGTTTTGTTAAATATAGTCTGAAGTATATCATCAACAGGTTGGAAACCTTGAATAGATAGGGTATCCGCCCAACTAACACCTCCAATATCTAATATTAAATTAACTTCAGGAGTCGTAACACTATCACTAATTTTAGGTTCGAATTTAACATGCACAACATCATTTTTACGTCTAAAATACATCCTGTTTGTATTATCGCCCTTATCTTGTTTCCAACCTAACACCCAACCAGTGTCACCTTCAACAACTTTCCAACCAGTATTCCCATCATCAGTGGTCTTAATCCATTTTAAAGCTCCGTTAGTTTTGGCGGTGTCGATGTAAGTCGATCCTATTTCAGCGCTTATCCGCCCTTCTGGTGAGCCAGTGCCACGGATTTCATGCCCTACATTGTCTGGCAGGGGTAGGGTGACATGATTGCCTCCGACAATGCCGAGGGTAATTCCTGTCAGTGTCAGCCTTGGTTCAGGCTTTTGGCTCAGCTCCTTGACATCACGCCCAACTGTTTGGGCAAATTCCTCTAAATTACTCATACCACTCACGCTTTCGCTGCGTTATAGATTGCGACCAAGTCAACATTGGCAATCTGGTCTACACGTCCGCCAACTTCTGTGATTTTTCCAAGGAGTGCGCCACCAGCGTCATCGCCCATGCTTGTGATTCTGTCTGCAATTTCTTTGAGCGTGTCAAGATTTTCAGGGGTACCTTCTCCCAAGATTTCAGCTTTAACCTCGGATTTAGCTTGAGTAACTGCCTGTGAGATAGCTTGCGTCATTGCTGAAGTTTCTACTTTAGTGCTGACGCTTTGCTTCACTTCCTTGATATCTGCTCCTACTGCTTGTGCGAATGCTGTTAATTTTGTTGTATCCATTTTGTGTTACACCTTTCCTAAATTGTAATAAAATAGTAGGTCTGGCAATTCCTGACCTACTGGGTTCTCGCCTACAGTTCTACCCGCAAGCTGTTTTTCGACTTCTTTTGCAATATCCAGCTCCTTTAAAGCATGGACTTCTTCTGTGACCAATTCTTTATCTGAAGCCACTATCTTGATATGCGTCGTTTTGTCGCTCGGGAATATATATCCGCCAACGCTAATCTCTAAGCGGTATTTTCCGATTGGCAAGATAGTGTCCAGATTAAAACTCACGCCTGAGTTTGTGACAGTTACGCTCTTCTTCCATTGGTACTTGCCCATGGTCAGACTAACTACCGCCACCTCCCCTTCCAGAGAGGGGACGGCTCGATAATCTTCGTCTAAGAGGACAAATCCAAAGGTAGAAGCCACATCACCCTGTTTGATGAGGTAACCGCCATCCACTTGAGCAAGATTGGTCGTATTGAGATTACAGACCATTCTGCGCCCCTTTCTCATCTTCGACTAAGATGTCGTCCCTGATTTGCAACGCCTCAAAATTGTTGTACAAGTGGTCAATGTAGCCATTACCACCCAAAGCCTTGTAGCTGTTGTGCATGTTTTCGACTACATAGAACTCATCTTTAGTTGTAAAACCACGACGGATAGCTCTACGAATGTCACGATCGAGGTGCGTCCTCATCGTTACAAGGTGCGCATCGTCATGTAGTTTTAGCTTTGCTTGTACTTCGTCAATTTTTGTGTTGCTGTCTTTAGCGGTAGTCTGGACATCTTTGATTTGTTTCTTGACTTCACTCAACTCTGAAATGATTTGGTCTGTCAGTTCCTTTGATTTCTTCGGCAATTTGTAGCTGAGCCAAGCGATAATGATCGGTGAAGCTACTGGTAGCACGTTCATGAAGAAATGTTCTGTTTGTTGTAAGACGTCCATAAAACACCTCTATCCTTTAGGTTCGTACTTCCATGCTGCGCCTGTTCCGTCCATTTCAAGACGACCGTTACGGGCAAAATCGCTGACTGGTTCACCATTGTAAGTAAATTCCTTGTTCAACTGAACCAAGATACGCTTGCCTTCTCCGTCAACTTCAACGTGAGTTGGATCTTCGATGGTGATCAAGTCATGTGCTAAGTAATGCTTGCCAATTTCGGCTAGTGGAATGAGTTCAACCAATTCCTTGTAGTTGGTTCCATAAGCGATTGTCTTGCCTGCTACGGCATTTAAAACGACCGCATGGATGATTTTCCCATAACGGTCGGTTTCAGCTTTGTTATGCTTAACTTCTTGGTCTGTAGCCGTCTGTTTTGCTTCAGTTTGAGCCAATTTTTGTTCAGTCTGTTCCAATTTAGCCAAATTCTGCTCTAATTTCGCTTGTGCTTGCACAATGGCATTTGTTGGGTCAAGTTCCGTTCTAATAAAATCTAAAACAGCTTGAACCAAAACCTCTTCATTATCATTCGTGCGATTACCTGGCAATTCAACACGCTCATAGCTGTAGCGCCCAGGTTCTTCTTTCTCAATCGTTACGATTGTGACATTCTTCTCCCCTTTTAGAATAGGGCTTCCTGTTAATTTGTAAGTCATGTATTATTTCCTTTCATTTTAGCTTGTGTTTCTTCAAATAGTTCTTTGAGTGCTGGGTCGTATTCCAGTACGGCTTTAAAAGCCTGTAATTCGGCCAAAGTCAGCGTATAGTATGCCTCTAAATGCGCACTATTCAATTCGCCTTCTTTCAAGCGGTTAGCGAGCAACTCAGCGACTAGCTTGTCGATTGTGTTGTTATCCATGTGTGTTCTCCATTTCTTTGATTTTCTGGTCTAGTTCCTGGACAGCCTTCAGCAAGTAGGGGACAAACTTTGAATAGTTGATAGACAGATAAGATGTTACTTCATCTGTTTCAACTGCATGAGGGACTACCTCCTGCACTTCCTGCGCAATCAAACCAACCTCTTCGTGTTTCTGGTTCTCGATGAAATCAAAAGAGACCATGTTCAATGCTTGGATTTTATCCAAGGCATTAACTGGACTCTCTTTAATATTTTCTTTCAAGCGCCTATCTGAACTCGAAGTAATACCTGCATAGCCTCTCCATTTTGCTGTAGTGATTTGATTCCACCAGACGACGGCATTCTCTCCGCCGGTTGGATTTGACCCAGCACCATAAATATCTGCATTTCCTGTCCAGATACCTTTATTAGCATTAATCTTGCTATAGAAATTAACGTTTGTAGAGCCAGAAAAGTCAACTTTCCCATAAAAACTAACTGTATTCTTACAATACATCTGCCCATCTGTGTCCACATGCCAAGAGTTCGGTCCTGCTTGGTTCCAGTTATTGCCCCAATTCGCCCAGAAAGCTGTCTTAGTGCCATAACCTTCTCCATTCCCCATTCCAACCGCGAATTTATTCACACCAGAAATCCATCTACCTCCACCTTGGTCAAATTGTCCAAGAGTGAATCCGCCAATTTTACCTTGGTAAGCTTCAAGGAATGTGGAACTAGACACGACAGATTCAATCTTAGTCGCGAAGATTTCCTTAGATGTCAACTTGTCAATCAAGGCATCTCTAGCGGTCAGGTTCCGAATCAAGGCATCATCTACGCTGATTTTATCGCCTGTGATGGCTCCAGCTTGAATATTTTCAGCAGTCACAGAGCCAGCCGCTAACTTCCCGGCAGTCACCGCACCGTCCACAATCATGTCGGATTTCACTCTGACTTTCGGAGCGATGATGTCCACACCTTTCGAACTGGTCGAAATGGTAGAGGCTAACTGCTCGCCAGTTAGAGTAGTAGAGCCAATGGTCACACCTTCCGATGTCACATCAACCCTCGCACTGTTAGCAGCATCTCGCACTTCCTGCCTGATTTCTTTGGCCGTCTGTGCGATGGCGCTCTTGACATTTGTATCAAAGAACTGGGTCAGCGCCCCTTGATTGTTCTGCTGGATTTTGCCCCAGAGAGTGCTATTTGGATCTCTCAATTCCAGTTCAATAGAACGCATATCCTTGAAGAGACCTGACAAAGTACGTTGCGTGACAGTAGGCTCCACGAAGCTAGTAGGGAAATCTCCCTGCTCCAGTTGGATATCCGTCAGCACCGTGTCCCCTACACACCCCATATGGTGCAGCTTCAACAGTTCATCTCGTGTCCGTGGTTGAAATACCTTGTAATACCGTCCGTTATGCTCAAGAGCAGGCGAACGAACGTTTTGAATGGTTATGTCCATGTGTTACCTCCATGTTGAGTAAAAGCTCATATAAACATCTCCATTTGATGAATTAAATTCCCTTTTTGCTTTCTCAAAGTCTTGAGTATTTTTAAAAATAGCTTTAACGTGAGTATCGTCAAAGCTTCTTTTTAACACAACTGCAATCACGTTTGATTCGTTTTTACCGATGTAAGAAATTTGGTCAATCGAATTTGCACGAAAACCGAAATTATAATCATAAATATATAATGCATTCTCGCCAAAAACTGGAGAGGTAAGGACTCTTTTGCCAAAAAGTTCTAAAACTCGTTTTCTTTTTTCCCAAACCAGTTTTGTTCCTACATAACGCTGAGTAACTTCCTTGCTGCCAACATAAATTTCTTCTCTAGCCATACTACCTCCTACGAACTACTGTAGATATCGTAGATAGTATTACTATCTTTGTTGGCAATCGCGTCATATTGAGACCTTGTACCAGACCAATATTTCATTGGTTGCCCACTGTTCTGGTTGATGATGTTCTGCCCAGGCGCTCCATCTGCACCTCTAGCTCCTGCCGGTCCTGCTGGACCCGTTGCACCGTCACTAACATTGTCAAGCCGTGTGCTAGCAGCTGCTTTAATGCCGTTGTGCGTTACAACGATGTAGACCTCAAGCCAGCCTCCTGAACGCTGAGAGGCGTTCCACTGGCCAAACTTTCCATTTGCATCAGGCGTTTGGCTCAGCAAGCTTTGCCAGTTGTTATTTCCAAAGCCTCTGTAATAATAATCAACCGTATAGCCACTGGTTAACCGTGTTCCGTCATAGTAGACGTCTGCGATCAAATTCAACTGACTAGTCGCACCGTTTCGATAGCTTCCCTCAATACGAACATTGGCATTTAAGCTATGACCGTTATCTCCTCGCAAGCCCTCTCTCTGCTGACTTGTCAGGTTCTCGAATCGCATAACACCGTCCGCTCCTTTTGGCCCTACTGGTCCTGTTTCTCCACGGTCACCTTTAGGACCAGTCAGATATTGAAGAGCTGAGAAATAGTCACTACCATTTCCGACCTTGACCTTACCAGTGTCGCTTTCTACCCCTAGCTCTCCGTCATACAACACAAAGTCACTTCTTGCCCACTCACTAGCTGGCATCCGTTTATGTCGTACCCTGATAGGTACTACTTCAGGCGTTGTTTCCGTCATGTTCTTCCTCCATCAAAAATAAAAGTTGGGTTTTCGCTCCAACTTCCCTCATATCTAGCATTTTGCCCATCAGCAACCGTCTTGTAGACTGGCACTAGTTCAATCCGTCTTGTCTGATTGTCAATCGTCACAGACTGCTCTAAGTTCTGATACCAGTCGCCTGAGAAGGTCAGACGATAGGCACCGTAGTAGACTGCTAAGACCTGCTCCTCTTTTTGGACAAGGTCTTTGTCAATCGCTGGCATGACCGAATTAGCAGGCGCAAGATGAACGTGGCCACCATAAAATGGATTCTTGTTCACTACCACAGTCACATCTGTTTTGCCGTAAGGTGTGCAGGTTGCTGACCAACTGATAACGTATTTCTTACCTAGTTCAAAGCCCTCTCCATTGTGACCGACCTCTACGAAATCCGTTCCATAACTGATTTTCTTAGCTGTTCCACCGTTGAGACGGTTCTTGTTATACTGGGTAGTCCCGTCACCGCCAATCAGGCTAGCGTTAACCCTTGCAGTCTCACTGACCTGCTCCAGTTTCTTACTCAGTTCAGCGATAGAGTCCGCACCACTCATCAACTCTTCACGGATACGCTTCACGAACTCAGGACGTTCTTTTTCCATTTCTTCGTGGATCTTAGCGCCAAATTCTTCCGCCTTAGCCTTGTACTGCTCGATGGCATCCGTGATAGCTTTCTCACGCTTAGCAAATTCAGCATCAAAAGCACGGTCGGCGTTGGCGATTTCCTTTTTCAAACGTTCTTCAAAAATCTTATGTAGATTTCGACTTTCATTCAAAACGGCATCATTTACAATCCCACCGATTGCATTCGCAAGACTTGACTGGAACGTCCCAAAACCAATTGATTTTAGACGTTTCGCCATTGGTGAATAGGTATATTTCGTAATTTTTTTACGAACATCAAGACCATACCATTCATGGTAGATGCTGACCACATCGAACATCCGAACTGCAACATCACTCTGGCCGACAACCGAGATTTCAAGATTATCTTCCAGCATGTCACACATACTTGTCCGAAAATACTGTTTACCGTATTCAATCAAGCTAGCTTGGTCTTTGACGTTCTGGTCATTGACCTCAACAACTGCTTCATAAATTTGGCTATATTTCCCAAGCAAGGGACTATCAATCACCACTACATAATCAACGTCAGGCGCCTTCTCTCCCTCACCTTTAACTGTCGTTTTAAAGGTTATCCGAGTTTTCAGCGATTTCGTTGAGGTCTTATGCTGGTAGCTAGACAGGTTTTTCTTGTACATAAAAAGCGATTCATTTTCAGAACCGCCATTTTTTAACAAGCGTAAGTTATAGCCATTTCGCACCATATCTCCGCCCCACTGACCAAGGATAGAGTGCTTGTCTTTCGCCAAGACCTCCATCGCATTCTTGTCCTTGATGTTGAGCGTATGCCTATCGTCAATATCTGAGAAGAAAGAAAAAGGATTGGCTCTGGTAATACTACCAGCCAATGCGCTCAATACCCTTGTCCCACTGACACGGTCAACCTCAATAGAGCTGACGATGTAGTTATTTAACAGGCTGATAACCTGATTGGCATAGACTTGAATATATCCTTGTTGCTTTTCAACCTCAAAAATATAAAAATCCTGCTCACCATGCAGATCATCTGCAGTCAGAAAGGTTTCCTCTTTCAATAACTCCCATTTTGGGTCTGAGGTTGGAAACCTAAAGGTCAGTTGATAGGTATTGTTCCGCTCCTGGACAATTTCATCATTGTAGGCCTCGTTTAAAGGCGTGTTGCCCTCTGTAAGATAAATCATAAGATGTACCTCCAATTCGGCCGAACCGTTACTTTACGAACAGCACCAGTAAAGACCAGACCATTATTCCCTGCTGCCAATTCAAAGAATCCTCCACGCTTCCGTAAAGTATTTTGAACCGCTCCATCTGCATTGTAGATATTCTGTTTTTTATGTCTACAATCGATGGTCGCTTTTCGTCTAATGGTCAAGTGCATGGTTGTCCGCCCAATCGTCAATGAGATATCACCATCCCCTTCAATCTCAATCACAGGCTCGCTATAGACAGAGCCTGGATTGTCGATATTGCCACTTGCAGTAAAGATCAGAGGTTCAACATATTTCTGATAGCGGAAAGGTTGCATACTCAACTTAAGATCCAGCTTCCAAGCATGCATACCATGAGGGTTATAGGTCGCACCAATAAAATCTGCATAAAAGACAGACCCCAACTGGTAGCTAAACTCCAGCACATTGTCCTTAGGCTGAAATTTCTCCACGATAGTAGAAACATCCAATAACTTAGGAATGTAGAACGAAAAAGTCCGTTCATAACTCTCGTAGCCCCCATCTAGCACCCGATAACTTCCGTTGGCTCCGTAGAGGTTAGCATCTTCAACCACCCTAGGCTTAGCAGCCTCCACCTGACCAAAATCCGTCACCACGCAGTGAGGGATAGTTGATGTATTAAAACCATTGATGATCATATAAAACATTAAATTCCCTCCCTAGCGTAAATCGCACCTTGACGTTGGTAGACACTCATTGAAATTTTATCAGCGTCCAGGTAAGTATCTGACGGCTTTTCAAGGATAGCAGTAAGGATCTTCTCCATACTTGCTCTCAGAATCGCTATCTCAGACACGACTTTATCGCTGTCTTTGCTATTTGTATCTCCTTTGGCTTGCACCACTATTTTAGCTTGTGCTTCCTCCATCTCACGAAGGAATTTAGCATCACTTGGAATGCCAACTCCTGCAGCATATTTAGGAACACCCATCTCACGCATCAAGCGTTTGGTCTTATCAGCTCGCAAAACTTTAGCCCCTTTAGGAAGAGGAAGAAGAACATCCCTCCCCTCAGGAATAAAACTACGACCATCTGGAAGAGTAACTAATTCCTTGTAGGTACTATTGCGTTGGTCATTGACCATAGCAAGACCACCTGGATGGTAGTTGGTACCATGAGCATGGCGACTAGCAAAAACATTCGTAAAGAAATCACCAGTTACCCTAGTAATCCAAGTCCTAATGCCTGCAAGCACGCCAGACGCATTATCTTGAGCGTTGATTGTAACCGTTTTGTCTTGAATGCTATTAACGCCACTTTTCACCTCGCTGACAGTACTGGAAGTGCTATTCTTAGCAAGGATATCCACTGGATTGTATTGCTTAATGGCATTAATGGCCACACTCGTCTCATTTCTAACGCCTGCAGTCTGATCTTTCGCAAATAAATCAATTGGTTTTTCCTGCTTCGGAGAGTTAACACTCGCTTGAGCGCTTCCGACAGCAGCACTCGTATTGTCTACTGCATTTAAAGATTTAGTCTCGACAGAGGCAAAATTCCAAGCTGTAATCTTATCGATGGATAACTGACCATTATTCAAAACATTTGTAGGATCTAATTTCAAATCTTTTGTAAATGGAGTAGTTGCATTCCAAGTCGTTAGCGTGTCGGTCGAACGAGCAACAGCCTTTCTGAAATTCTCATCCGTAGCCAGCAACTCTTTCTGCTTAGGAGTCAAGGCATCGTAGTTATAGAGCGCTTTGGAAGCTTCCTCAGCCTTATTCATCACATCTGTATTTTCCAAAAGCAGTTGCTTGACTTCCGCAGGCATACTGTTCCAGATTCTAAGATGGTTTTCACTATCAAAGATAGCTTGCAGTCCTGCTTGATTTTGAACAATGAGTTGCTTTTCTTCCAGGGTCATAGTTGACCACTTACCAGACTCAACAAGAGCTTCAGCAATCATCACACGAGCGTTAGAGTTGATATTCGCATTTTTAACAATAAATTGCAATTGCTCCCAACCTTCAGCAGATTTAGTCGCTTCCCCAATCACTTCTTTTACATTGGATTTAATCTCAAAGTTGCCATTCTCATTAATATTACCAACAAGTAAAGACCAAGCATCATTCGCTTCTTTTGTCTCTTTGCTCATTTCGCTAGTGTACTTAGCAAGGATACCATTAGAATCACCTATTTTTTGAGAAGCTTCTGCTGCCTTTTGACCGATTACTTCATAAGACAAACCATATTCTTCGAGAACCCTCTTAGCTTCTTCCCAGTAGTTCCAGCTTTGCCCAGTACGAGCTTTTACCTTAGCGTCAAGGTTTTGCATAACCTGATAATACTTAGTGCCTAAGGCTTCCATAGTTTGGTTATGATCTGTTTCAAGAGTTTGAAGTTTTTTATTATAAGTCTCTCGATCAATGAGTTTACCTTCAAGCATCTGTTTCAATTCATCTTTTGATGTTTTATATAACTGATTTTCTTCATCCAGAGCCTTCTTCAAAATATCTCTTGTGTGCTTTAATTGCGTTTCATTTAAACTGCCAATCTCTCCATTCAGAGCCTGAAGCGCAGCCTTTTGTTGTTCACCAGATAGTTCCATCATTGAAATTCTAGCTTTTATCATCTCTCTTTGATTATTCAAGATGATTTCTTTTTCTTCTTGAGAAAACTTGCTAGCGTCGCCATTGTGACGTTTGTAGATTTCAATGACCTGATTAGCCATTGAATCGGTATTTGAAACAACTTGGTCATTTCTTGCTTTCATTTTAGCGATTTCTTCATCGCTAATACCCCACTTTTTAGCTAATTCTTCCATACGCTGACTGGCTTTTTCAGCACCTGCTGCTACTTCTTCATGAAGTTTTCGAAAAGCCTCAGAAACTTTTTCAGCATCGCCAGCGTGGGTTCCAAAGTTAGCAACTGCTGTACTGGTATCATCTACCTTACTTTGGAAATCTCTCAACTCTTTCCTTGCAGTATCGCTTAACTGCGAACCAAATTCCTCTGCCTTGATGCGAGCCTCATCTTTTTTATGAGCCAGATAAACCAAGCCCCCTGCAAGTAAAGCAGTACCTCCCACTAGCAAACCAATCGGATTTGTCAAAGCCCCAATAGCTCCAGATAAGAGACCAGAACTAGATGCAGCAGCACCAGCTCCTTCCGCTAAAACAGTGGCTTCACTTCCTACCTTAGCAAGACCGAGACCACCTTGTAAAAGTCCTTTTAATTTACCAGCGTGTTTTATCAAGATACTAAGAGCTGTCGCACCATTGCCTAGGAAGTTCAACAAAGGATATCCTAGAGCCAAAAAACCACCAATACCAACCGCCAAGCTCTGAACGGCTGGAGGAGCCTTACTTAACCAGTCGATAAATTGATTCACCTTATCAATCGTAGGAGTCAGTAAGGGTAATAATTTCTGACCAATGTTAATCTGTAGAACTTCCAAACTAGATTTAAAACGTTCCACTCCGTTTTTAGAAGACTTAGATAACTCATTTGCTAAATCCTTCGTATAAGTTGTCGCCCCCTTGGTTTCGTTAGCGAGATTACGCAACGCATCTCCACCTTGGTCAACCAAGATATTCATCGCTGTCTGAGCTTCTGTACCAAAGGCTGTAGCAATCAAGGCAGATTTCTGAGCATCTGTCATTCCTTCCGTATTCTTTTTGATACGATCCAAAATATCAGGTAGCTTAATCGCACCGCTACGAAATTCTTCTGCAGAAAAACCAAGTTTTTCCATTGCCTCAGCGTTTTGCTCAGATGGTTTCAGCAGCCTTGTTAAAGCTCCACGCAGAGCCGTACCAGCCTTTTCACCGGCGATACCGTTGTTGGACAAAAGACCAACAGCCGCCGCTGTTTCTTCCAAGTCCATACCCACGTTTTTAGCAACGGGGCCAACATATTCCATTGCAGCCCCCATATCAGCGAAACCAGCAGCCGTTTTATTGGCTACAAAGGTTAAGCTGTTGGTTACCCGTTCTGTATCCTGAGTAGATAGCCCAAATTGTTGCAAGATATTCGTAGTGGCGTTCATAACCGTATTGAAATCCTCACCAGAGGCCTTTGCAGCATCTAGGATAGCAGGCATGGCTTCGATTGTCTGATTAGCATCAAAACCTTTCTTGATGATTTCTTGCATCCCTTCATTGATAGATGCAGTAGAAATCCCATACTGCTTCGCCCAATTTTTTGAACTCTCCCCCAATTTTTCAGTTGTTGCGCTCAACTCATTTGCGTTGGGAATCGTATCTGCTAACAGAGATTTGGTTGTGTTCATCTGGCTTTCAAAGTCAATCGCCTTCTTAGTAGAAAGCGTAAAACCAGCTAATAAAGCAGCAGATACAGGCTTCATTGCATCGCCCATAGCTCGCAATTTTTCCCCACCTTTAGCAAATTTTTCGCTCAAGGCATCCATCTTACCAGACCAACTATTTTCACGCCCTACATCTTGTAAAGCTTTTTCAACACCACGTAGCTGACCTTCCATTGCTGCTAACTTGGCATTCTCACGCTCAATATCAGCAGCAGCCTTGTCAAACTTAGCTGTTCCAGGTTCAAGTTTGTCAAAACTTTTCTTCATCTCATCCAAAACTTTACGTTGTGAATCAATGGCTTGTCCTAAAGTATTGTATTTCGCTTGAAGTAAGCTAGCATTTTTTTCATTCCCCTTTAAAGTACTATCCAAAGAACGGACATTGTTTTGAAAGTACTTTACAGCGTTTTTAGCACCATTTAGAGTAGGACTAAACTTCGACACGTCCAGCCCTAGCTCGATATACATCTGACCTAACGGCGTACCGCTTGCCATCTTGTTCTCCTTCCTATCTCCTCAGAGCAAAGAAAAAAGCCCTTACGGACTTTTCATCATTCTTTATAAAAATCATCCATTGCCAGGCTCATAAAAGCCCAGATAAACAAACCAAGAAATAGATAAGCATAGAGCGGCAAGGAAGCAAAGATAAAGGGTGATAATAAAATCATTCCCAAGGTATCTCCAAAATTTGTACAAATACAATACAAGCCAAAAGCAAGATAAAGGACAAAAATGGTAAACCAAAACCAATATCTTCGTCGCGCCTTTTCTTTTCGAGACATATCTTCCACCTCCCTTATATAGCTCTATTATATTCCTAAGCCTTCTATTTGTAAAGTCCTGACTTAGAGACTTTCTAAAAAATCTGCCAAGTCAAGCACTTCTTCTTGTTCACTCGTTTTCATACTTCCAAGAACACCCATCAAGTCCTCCCAGCTCGTATCCATCACATCGCGAATACTCATTCCATAAGGACCCTCTGTAACTTGCTTGATAAAACTATAAAAACGTTGGATAGCTTGCCCAGGTGCTAGCTCTTTTCCTTTGGGGCTACATCACCTACCAAATGAGCATAAATTTCTGTAAAAATAGAAATCACTTTCGCAAAATCTGTGTATTCTAGTAATTGTTCTACTGTCACATCATCAAACAAACTAGTAATAAAGCCCAACTGCTTATCAAGCTTCTCTACCTCAGATAAATCACTTGTCAAGGATTCGTTCATGACCAAATAATCACGATAATCACGAGTTGTAATTTCCTTACTTGTCTTTAGGACATCTTCTCCCTTGTCATTTTTGATTGTAAATTTAACCTTAGCCATATACTTTCCTTTCTAAAAAAGTAAAAGAGAGCTTGCGCCCTCCTTCTACCCCGCAGCAACCATTTTAAGCTGACCTTTGAACTTTTTGAGCTTCTCCTCATCCTTACCGATATATTTGATGTAATATAAATCTTTCGTTTCTGTATCATCACTTGCGATTGCTGCAAAACTCAAGTTATCATCTGGAAGTTCTTCTTGTTTGTCTTTAAGTGTTTCAAGCTCTTCAGCATCCATAGAAAACTGACCCTTGAAAAATCCTACTTGAGCTTGAGTTCCATTTGCAGTCTTAGATTCGAGCATTACTGCACAAAATGGAGAGACTGTTTCAGCACCAATTCCAATAATACCATCCTTGACCTGATGACCCAGAATTTTAGCTAGCACTGTAAAAGGAATATCAACTGCAGTCATTTCCATCTTCACATCTCCAACACCACGATTTGAAACATGGTAAGCAATATCGCTCCCATACGTTTTAACTGGATCACTTGCAAGACCAGAAATTTTAGCAGTACGAGTTGCACCCTCACCAGTTTTACCTTCGATTACGAAAAGGTTTTGTCCGAGCGTTGGAGTAGCGTTACCATCCAACACACGAATTGTCATACGTTTAAAACCAACTAATGCCATTTATAGCACCTCTTTCTTTCATTTAGTATTCTTCGTATAGAGCACTCCGACCTTTATAAGTCCGAGCGTCTACATAGCGTTTGATATCAGGAATCCATTGTTCCAGACCACCTTCAGTCTGATAAAATCCCTGATCTTCCATTATTTTTTCAATTCTTCCTTGGAGTTCTTTACACTCCACTCGATTAGTAGACTCTACATTAATTTGATAGAGAAAAGTCTTAGCCAAACTAGTATTGCTCCCATGAGCCGTCTGCATTGGAGGTCCGACAGGGATAATGACAATACTGGTCTCGTCATCTCCCAAGGTCTCAGGACGCTCAAAAGACTTGATACTAATAGCAGATAAAGACTCATCCTCTTCCAAAGCCTTGTAGAGTTCAGTTAATTTGTCTTTAATCATTACAAAAACTCCTGTTTTAACTTCATGCCGACTTTAGACTTAAAGACCGGCTTACTCTCTTCAAAAAAGCGGCGCATGACTCCGAAACCACGAGGATGCCCATTCTTTGCATAGCCAAATTCATTTAAGTGAATAAGAGTCCAACGAGGACTTTTAAAACCTAATTTAACCATTGGAACACCACTAGCAGTACCAGTCACATTCCCATGAACGACCGCATCAACCGTCTTCCCAGTGTCAGCGTACACCGCCATAGCCCGTTTGAAAGTCGGCTCAAACTCTTCAACCGTCTCCTTCAAAGCCTTGTTGACCTTTCTACGAACTATCGGCTCTCCTAGTCGAGCCTCAATATTCCTCAAAATATCATCAAATCCTTTTAGATTAGCTCCACTAGACATCACGACCACCTCCGATAATAACAATCAAAAAATCCCGATTATCATAATCAGGACGCACATCGATAACCTGCCATTTCTTGCCAACTAAACGGATATCACCCACTTCGACAAAATGCCGACCATCAGGCTGATAATCTGTCAGAGGGTCACGAATCTTCAAAGTCATCTTAGCTTTCATCGCTTTTCCAGTCGCAATCTCAAAGTCTTTCATACTTGGAGAATAAATTTGACCCATCGTATAAAAAACCTTCTCGTAACTCATATCACGACCATCAACCCCCTCTTTAACCTTAGAAGTATAGAAAGTCAAGGGAGTTCTTAGGTCTCCATTTTGAGCCTCAGGCTTTTTATAGCGATAGCTTGGTCCCTCACTCTTGGTCATTTACACTCACTACTTCCATAAAGCTACTACTTCTGGATGTCTTTTCCAACTCAACATAGTCTGGTAAATGTTCCTTAAGCTCAGCAAACCGTTCTTCTGTCGCTTCAAAACTTTCTCCGACCTGCCTAACGACGCCCTCCTTGAGGTCATAAAATTCTTTTAATACCTTAATCATCACTATCCTCCATTTCTATCCTATTTAACGACAATGCTAAAATATCCGCTTTGAAATTTTCATAAAAAAATTCAACTTGGTCATTATAGACATAGCGAGCACGTTCTAAAATGAGTTCCTTTATTTGATGATCGTGTATATTCCCACTTCCTACCAAGCGGGTAATAACCATTTGAGAACTTTCTAACATCCGTGAGAGATTCGCATCTTCTCCACTATGAAAAATTCTCATCCGCTCCTTAAAAGGATTAAGGAGGGAATGAAGTTTAGCTTCAATCTCCATCCTTAGTCACCTTTTATTTCGCAATGTTCAGCGTCCATACAGCAGCAGTCTTTTCATCATGCGCTTTACCATAAGCAAATTGCTTAGCAGTGTAGAGATTCAAATCTTCCAAAGCATAGGTTTCGGTAAATCGTCCAAATTCAATACCACCACCTACAAAGGCATCGTAGCGACCTTTGACAAATGTAGTCACTTTACCAGACGCTTGAGCAACCGACTCAACCAAGATGAGATTATAAGGCATCGCTGTTACATATACACCCTGAGCATTGAGAGACGTATATTGCTTCTTCACATCCCAAGCATCTGCAGGATTCACTACCATAACCAAATTACCTTCTACTACAACAGGAGTGGTATTGTCAGCTTTTGTAGAATGGTATTTATAAACCTCCGTCAACTCTTTTACCACGGTAGCAGAGTCTGCGAAAGTCAATGGTTTTTTCTGAGCTTGTTTCTCAGCATAAGTTACTTTTTCACTTTCTGCAGTACCTGTAAGAGTACGAGATAGCCCGATAGGTTTATTGTCCCCATCACCATTCAAATAACCAGTTTCAAGAGCAGCTGCAAAGGCTTCTGTGATTTGAATAGATACATAAGACTGCAACCAAGCAGGTCCAAATTTCTCAGAGTCTTTAGGGATTACAACAAAAGCAGTCAATTTAGACTGAATTGCTTCTTCTTCAGCAAACTCTTGTTTAAGCTGACCTTGAATTTCAGCATTGATTTTCCCCCAAACCGCTTGCCCTGTACGACTAGACTTGAGGAATTTTAAGCGAATGCCTGCATTACGCAAGCCGATGTGCTGAAGAAGTGGACGAGCTGCCACCATATCCTCAAAAATACGGTCAATTGTTTCCTGAGGGAACAGTTTCTCAATTCCTTTGGGAGGAAGTTTCTCAATATTGTTGAAAAATTCGCGAGCTTCAGCAGTCAACTTCGCATCGTATGGATTCATAGTTGCGATTTCTTCACGAGCCGCCTTTCTAGCGTCGTCTTGCAACTTATCTATCAATACCTCAATCATCTCATTATAGAGCTTATTTTGCTCCTCCATAGGAGCACCAGTTTCTACCGCATTCATAAAGTTCTGACGAGCAGTTGTAAATTCATTACCAAGTTTCATCATTGTTTTTTATTTCCTTTCTTAAAATGGAAAACGACCCAACCCCACAGGTTCAGCCGTCTTGTCTTCTTTTTTCTTATCTTCTGGGATAGGTAAACTATTATTCAACCTATCACGAACCAAGTCTGCCAATAACTCCACATCTGGGATCATCGCAGAGCGGATTTTTTCGATAAAATCACGAGGAATTACAGGTGTCTGACTAGCCACCAAGACAGGAGCTTCTTGACTTTCAAACATGACCTTATCTGCAAAACCATGCTTGACAGCAGAACGAGCATCAAACCACGTTTCACGCTCCATTAAATCCAGCAAATCATCTAATGCCTTACCAGTCTTACCAATATAGGCATATGCGATAGACTTGTTAAAGCCCTCTAACACACCAGCCTCATGTAAGAGCGCCTTATGGTCACCACGTACACCAGCAGATACATTATGGATCATGATTTGCGCTGTAGGACTAATTTCCACCCTATCACCAGCCATAGCGATAACACTCGCAGCGCTAGCAGCAATCCCCACGATTTTCACCGTCACATGCCCCTGATAATCACGTAATGCTGTATAGATTTCACTACCAGCATAAACATCACCACCACCAGAATTGATGTGGATTTCCACATCTTCTCCCGTCGTCGGCAATACAATATCCTTAGGAGCGGTTGCATCCATGTCTAACCAGTCATAAAACCAGCGGTCATCATTGGATACAATCGCTCCCTTAATCTGAATGATTGTCATCCTCATTTTCTCCTTTCTCTATTTCGTTTTCACCCTGATAGTTCTTGGTGATAAGGAAAGTATCCCCACCAGGAACAGCCTCAAGACCAAGCTCCAATCTCACCTCATTTCGAGTCATCGCCCCAGATGAGATGAGTTTATCTATGTTCTCAGCAAGAGCAAACTTATCAAGTCCCCCCTCACCAAAAATCACAAATTTTTTCTGATTAGCATATCCAGCCGAGCTCACCATAGCATGATTTAGAGCGTCACTCACTTTTTTAACCAGCGATTCATAGCAATAACTGTTAAACATCTTCTGACTATTAGACAGATCAGCCATATCTCCATGCATCAAAGCCGTCGGCAAACCTAATATATCCGCAACCTCATCATCAAATTGACGTCTCAGTTTCTTCAACTCTTCAACCGATAAATTTGAAGTTCCTACCGTATTGGTCAACTCCGAATACTCCACACCGTCCATTGTCGGTACAATCGCAACTGTCTTAGACGTAAAGGACTTAAAAAGATTGTCCGCATATTTCTGCAATTTCTTTCTCTTGTCCTCATCAAAGGTTCCGTTCGCTTTTGTAGCCAGAACTCCACGGATCTGATTATTTCTAGCTAAGGCTTCCACCAGACGAGTATGCAGTTTTTCGTAATCAGAAAACAAGTCTGATACATATTCTTGCAAGCGATTGTTATTATACTGGAGAAAGATGACATCACTCATAGCAAACTTCCTCTGAAATGTATAATCCCTGACAGACACCATCTCAAAAGTATCATCATACAGAGCATAACGCCTACGAGTAAAAGCATCAGCCACCAGTAACTGCTTATCATCAGACAAGACAATGAGTACTTCATTTTTCGTCAATAAGCGATAAATGACCTTCTGCCAAAACTCTGAGGCCGACTCATTCTTATTGGGACGCACATTTAAAATATAATCCCAGTCTGACGCCACATGATGATTCTCCACCATATACCGAAATTCCGACTTAGCAAAAATACGAGCCACAAACTCCGCCGACTTATCAATCGCTAAACTCTTCAATTGCAAGCGCCCCAACATTCGTTCCAACTCTTCAAAATCAAAACCAACATCAGGCGCATCACGCTTAAATAAATTTAAGAAACCCATGCTTCCCCTCCTTCCTATCCAATTACCAACCTACCACCCCAAATTGAACTATATTTTTATCAAAACTCCCAATCCTCGACCATGTCAAGGAATTCCCCAACGTTCGACTCATGTACAAACTCACGTTTGTAGAGAGCTGCTATCAAGGCATGGAAGCCATCCGTCTTTCTTCGCACAGGCTCTTTCTTCAAGAAACGCTTATTACCATCCTTGTCCTCTTTGATGTAGGTGTTATCCGTATACCAAATCATGGAATTATCATTCTCAAAGACAAACCGCTCATTGGCAAATCCGTCCTCAATGATTGGCGCAACCTTTGATTGAATCGCCCCAGGATTCCGCAAGAACTCATATTCAAAACCAGCCTCTTCTAGCAAAGGCTTCAGCAAGTCCATTCTAAAACCATCGGCGCATACAAGCTCAATCTGATAAAACTTACTCCATTCCTCCAGCTTAGCAACCAACAGTCGAGGATCAATGCTAGGACCGTCTACAATCGTAAATAGACCTTTGTCTGCCCACTCCTGAATAGGAGCCTTGATTTTAAAAGCCCTCAAAAACTCTTTCCGAGCAAATGAATGTTGTTTCCAGATAAAATCATCCCCATTCTTAAACAACAAACCAACACTTGCAAAGTCTCGAATACTCGCATAGTCAAAGCCTGCGACACAAGACCTACCCAACAAGTCAATGCCAGAAGAACGCAAACAAGCAAGTAATTTTTCGCGAGTCGTCACATCTTTCTCAAGATCCGCTTCAGGAAGGTTCATCCGTTTTGTCATGAACTCCTGACGCCCCGATGGTTCTAGCTCAAGATCATCATAGTCAGCCTTTGTTCTAGCAAGCAATCTCTTAGCGTAAGGAGAGCTTTCATCCAACATCGGATTAGCTTTTGACCAATTCTTCATATCGTCCACTTCATCTGCATTGTCTAGCTTGCAGATGAAAGGGAATAGCCTAAAATCATCAACCTCTCCATTCAAGATTTGCATAGACTTCTCTATCAGCTTGTCGTAAAATCCCTCGCGCACATATCCATTCGTCCCATTGTAGAATGTTCGAGCATGAGCAATCTTACCAAGACCAGACCTTTGAACCTTCACAGCCTTATCATCTTCAAACTGGTGAATCTCGTCAAACTCTAGACAGCCATCACGAGCAGAGTCCATAGTCTTCGGATTATTCGTCCGAAAAGAAAAGACCGAGTTGTTCGCTCGACCTGTGATAGACATTTTAGTCAGATAGAAATGGTCCTCAAGACCACGCCTTTGAATAGTCTCATAGACTTCCTCAAAGGAAACCTTCCCCTGTTTCTCAGAGTTAGCAGTGATGGTCACATCATAATCTCTGATAGGATAGATAGGGCTGATAAAAAACGAGGATCTAGCTGACATAAAACCATTCTTACCACCCCCACGAGCAAGTGTGTATAGATACTCGTCGAAGTGTGGTTCCCCATCTTCCTTCCGAAAAAGAAAAATGAACGGAGTCAAGAAAAGCTGGTACTTAGCCAGAGGGAAAAAATTCTTTTCCGCAAACCGAATGAACTTGTCAATTAAGTCATTATCAAAATAGAGATCATCACGAGGATAGATTTTCTCCTTGATGATTTTAAACAGCAACTTTCTTTCATGATTAACAATAATCTTTCCTTGTTCTGCCAGTTCAATGTATTCGTCGACAAGTGGATGTGAAATCATAGCAATTCACTACTTTCGACTTGTTTTTGTTCTACCTCTTCGATTTTTTCATCTGGCAGTAAATCGATTAACTGTTTTATAATTCTTTGATAACTAGTTTCTTGAGCATTATATAATTTAGCAACTGGTCTTTCTCTTTCATAAGGGTCTTGTTGTTCGGATTGTTTAAATAATGTATAATATCCTTTTTTAGATATATCTTCCCACATTTCATTCAATGCCACTCGCAATCTTGCTGCTTGAACTACCAATCCATAAGCTAGACTTTTTTTGTTCGGAGGTATATCCGAAAATTGAGCCATGAGGCGCTTTTGCTCAGTTCTAACTTTTTCGTTTCGCTTAGCTAAACTCATCGTTATTGCCTCCTTTCATATTTTTATTTTTTAAGAAGGGGGAGGGGGTCGTGTATGAAAAAAATAATAAAAATTTGGACAGTCGAGGGCAGACCGCTTACCGGCATCTTTGAAAATTTCCGATTTTTTTGACCGGGGGGTGTTTAAGGTTCGTTCACTTAACCCCACCATTCATCTTTTCTGAAATTTCTGTCATTCTTATCAAATCGATTATGTCTTTTATTATGACATGCTTTGCACAGTGTTCGTAGGTTATCGATATCAAGAGCGAACTCTGGATAGAACTCTAGCTCCTTGATGTGGTCAACTTCTAAGTTAGTAGTCGTGACCTTGCCCTCATCTCTGCACCATACACATTCGTAATGATCTCGTTTCAGCGCTCGCCTTCTTATCGTTCTCCACTTGCTGGAATTGTAAAACTGATTTCGTTCTTCTCGAGTCGAGACATCCATTACTCACCTACCAATAATAATCAAAAAAAGCCACACGATGTGCGACTTTCTCAAGACCCCTCGCTGCGAATTAAAATCGCAATTGGAACGACAGGATTCGAACCTGCCTACGTTTCAGACCCTTTATAGCCATATCGCTCCACCAACTGAGCTACGTTCCAACTGCAAGGCGACTACAACCTTGCGTGTTAATTAGAAATTAATTTTCTGATTTATTTTTTTGTAGTCTTTAACGGCGATGCCCGGAATCGAACCGAAAAGCTTGAAAAACATAGGAGAGAAAATCACTTTACGCCTGTCACCGCCATGTGAGGCCGAAGCCTCAGAAATAAAATGAAAAATATAAGGAGTCATCAGTGCGCTTACCGCCTTCAGCTGATAATACTATTTTATCATTTAAAGGTTTCAATTTTGTTTAATCTGTTTACTTCTTTTAGCAATATTTTCGAAGGCCGATTTTCTAATATTATAGATAGTCCCTCGACTGCATCCCAACTTATTCTCTACCTCACTCCACGTTAAACCATCAATAAAGAATAGTCGCATCACGATATTTTCTAACGGATCATCAAGAGATTCAATCAACTGAACTAACTCATCTCGTTCACGATATAGTTTTTTAATCTCTTCGTATAATTGTTCAGACCTGTCAATAATAGATATATTCAATTCTTCAGACTGGTTCTTATTGCTTTTTGACTTCGGCATACTATCGAACGTCTGCCCTTTTAAAATGCCTGAACGTAGACTGATATATTCTTGATGTTTCGACTTAGCTTTTATATCGATATATGGCAAGGCTTTTAATCTCTGTTTAATATCTACTGTCAATCATACACCTCGATTCCAAAGAATTGACAAATGTCTTCTGCCTCACATTCGGAAATTTCCAAACCTCTCTCCCAACAACTTATGATTGTTGAGGGATATCCTAAATGCTTTGCTAATTCTGTACGAGTAAGTCCTTGTTCCAAACGTTTTTCTTTCAAAAGCGCATTAAGATTTCCAATCTCACACTTCTTGAATAAAACATCTCTGTCCAATCCTAACTCTTTTGACAGACTTTCCTTCTGACGATCGCTTGGTATCATCCCTCGTTCCCAATTTGAAAATATCCTTGGACTAATACCAAATCTCTTTGAAGCTTTTCTTAAAGATAGACCTTTACCAATTCGCCATAATCTAATTTGTTCTGAGAAAAATTTCCTATTCCTCATGTTCCATCTCCTCGATAAGCCAGTCAAGATTCTTTCTGGCTTTCTTCAGGTCTTCAAGACCGTTTTTCTTCTGGAATCGCAGTTGATACTTCAAGGCATTTCCAAGATAAAAGCCTTTCAGCTGTTCTGGTGTCATGAAATTCCTTAAAGCATCGATAGATTCCATGCCAAATCTGCCTTGGTAGTGGTTTGGTTTGTTTATGTTGTCAATTATTTCTGGGTACATTAGATATCCTCCAAAAGTTCTGGGTTTTCGTAGATATTCCCAACAACCTCGCAATCAGTATGTCGTAACCACAATTCACATCCGTGTTGCTTAGATTCAAGACGATATGCTCCTCCTCTATGTCTTACAACCTCGTAATAAGTCTGTTCAGAATAAACATCTTTAGCCATTTTAACTATGTCGCCTTCAAAGATAATCTTGCCATCCCTATCAACCATATCTGTTGATTGTATGAGTTCGATTTCGTCAAAATCATAACAATAGATATCTCTATCGTCTGGTAAACCATTCTCAAAATAAACTTGTTGTGTCACTATTTCTGTGTTTTCGTAGTCAATACTCAAAATGTCATCTGAAAAAAACATACGTTTTTCTGTTTTTATCCATACTCTATATCTTGGTGTCATGTTAAATCCTCCTAAGCATTAACAACTGGAAAATGAATATCACCAATCACTAAAGAGCCTACGCTGTAATAATAGCCGTTATGCTCTGCTTCACAATTGGCAATAGCTACAGGGTTCTGATTATGGAAGATAGTTACTTTGTTTTTATAACCAGTTCCCCAATGGTCGGGGATTTCTTCCGGTTCTCCAATTTAAACATTAGTAATCACAGCGTCAAGTGATACATCTTGGAACTCCCCACCTGCTGAGGCACAGCAATCACTTTCAGACATTTCAATAGTGACCTTTGTGCCGTCTTCAAGCAGCAAAAAGTCCTTATCCCATTTCACAATACGCTTAAAGAGCAACAATTCTTTAAGCTCTTCCAACGACCCGTACCTTGCATTTTTCCAATCAGGCTCATAATAGTCTGGTAGTTTAATAGTTTCTGTCATAGTAACACCTCATCCCCAACTTTCACCTTCTCATACACGTCCTTTGTAACCACGAACACACCATAATCACGAATAGTAAGCGTGTATAGCTTCCCGTGTCGCCCTTTCTCAAGGACTTTACCAAAAATCTCTGTGCCTTGATTATCCGCCTTGTAGATAACCATCGGCTTCTTTTCTTCCAAATCTCGAATCCTGTCCATCTGCCAGATGTTTAGTCCAGCAGAGACGAGGATACATATTGTTATGAATCGTTTCATTTTACCTCTTTATATATTTTCTCGAACAAATCAAGATTTAGATAACCCGCCTCAATCATTTTTTGAACTGTTTTTTCAACGTTAATCAAGTGCGTGATACCATCAACAATGACTTGTTGTTTTATCTCTATAATTTTCAGACTTTCTTCTCGTTCTCTTTGTTTCATTTCTGCAATCATTTCACGTTCACACTCCATACAAAAGTGCCCACTTGATTTACAAGGACAATCTTCCATCACTCAACCTCCTGCACTTCCACACCCTCGCAATCAAACACCCAGCCGAAGTCAGCTTCTTCTAGTTGTTTGCGAGTAAATTTTGTAGCTAGTCCGCCCATAGAGAAGAATAGTTTCTTATCCATAGCATTATAATATAGCGGTTGTTTTGTTGCTTTCGCCACTACTGTATACCTTTTTTCTTTCTCGACCTCGTAGCCGTCTAGCCAAGCTCGAGCGAAGAGGTCTCTGTTAGATTTCTTGTTGTACCATTCTGTGAATTCCTTAGTTCCGTTGCCCCAAGTATAATGAAGCGCATCTTCTAGTTCTGGGCTTTTTTCTCTTGCTCCTTCAATCACATCCGCCACAAACTGCTTTACTTTGACTGGTTGCGGTTCGTCCAGTTGTTTCAAGTCTCTTAGAACGGTTTTTAGAATAGTTTTTCCGCTAACAATACCTACAACACATTCAACCGCTTCGTACTTCTTAATCAATGCCTTAATATTCATCTTTCAACTCCTCCACTTTCCGTCTCAATTCTTTATTCTTTTTCTTCAACAAATCACGCTCCAGCGCTCTAATCCGTCTCTTGCGTGCATCGCACGGCTTCGAATACTCGATTATCTTCTCTTCGTTTTGCTCGATTGTGCGTTTCAGTCCTTCAATGACTGTCTGTTTGCTATATTTCATGGCTTATCCTGCTTGTTTTTCTAGCCAGTTAAAGAGTAGACCGAATTGCTCCGTCACCAGCTCATCATCATTGTATTGTTTGCAAATTTCTCCGATAGACGACACCGCCCATAACCAATAAGCATCCGAACCAAAACCGACCTCTTGGCTCTTTTGATTACTACTTGCCATCCATTCCGGAATAACTTTGCTAAAGAAATCAATATAATTGATTTTCATGGCAATTCCTCAATCTTGATATAGATCCCAACTGTGTCAGCCCAGAATTTTTCGGCAATCTCGCTGGCCACTTGAGCATCATCTTGCCAGTATCCAAGTTTCGTCATGCAATCCTTGAGTAACTTCTGTAAATTATCTGTATCCGGCTTCGTGGTCTTGTACTGGCCATCGTAACTTTTCTTGATACGAGGGAAACACCACTTAACCGTCAGACGAATCGCTCCTTTAAATTTATCAGGAGGAACATGCTGGGCAAGCAAGCTTTCAAATTTCGCCCTGGCGTTTTTTAGTTCAGCCGGCTCATAAAAGATTGGCTTACCAAATCTCGTGTTTACCTTTTTTTGCTGGTGAGTTGTTGTCGGGATTTTTTCCATCGGTAAAAAGAATTCAATCATCAGCCAACTCCCTTAAAATTACACCCAAGGTCGCACTAGCGCTCATAAGCAATCCAAATGTGTAATCTGGATTAAGTGCCATCTCTTCAAAATCATCTTCACATTTATCCAACAAGTCATCGATTTCCTTTTTAAGATTATCAATAGCTTTTTTATTTAATATCATTTTTTACCTTCTTTTTTTATACGCGCCTAAGTTCAGAGTGAAGGACAGGGTTACAGGGTTACAGGGGGCGTAGCTCAATCGCCCCTGTTCCTGTACCTGTTCTTCTGAACTCTCAGGGACACTTCCTAAATTCTTCTTCTCGAAGAGAGAAGAATTCTGTCCCTAGCTTTGTCCCTAGGTTTCTCGGGTTTGTCCCTAGAGCTAAAAACCCGCATGGTTGTGCGTTTTCTCAGGGACATTCTCGGGTTTGTCTTTGTCCCTAGAGACACTCCAGAGACACAGGGACACTCTCGGGTTTGTCTCTGAGAGTCAAGGACATTCCCGAGGGACACTCTCGGGTTTGTCTGTCGGGTTTGTCCTTGTCCCTAGCTTTGTCCCTAGCTCTTCTTTGGGTGTAATTTGATTGTTTTTCACTTCAAAATCATCTCTATTTTTGACCCATCTTCTGATAGTTTTTTCGCTAACAGGTTTGTCTTCTGTTGAAAAATATTCCACCATTTCACTCAACTCAACCGGATTGATTCCGTCGAATAATGCATCCATAGCAGTAGTAAATCTCTCGTCAGCAGATTTCTTTTTCTTCTCATTTCCCTTTTTACTATCTAGATTCTTTTTCCAATTTGGCGTAGTATCTTCTAATTGGATATCTGCCAACACGCCTGATTCATCGAGCGCATGCACTGGATAGCTAAACCACATGTTCACTGGCTTGAACTTAGCAAACTCTCGAAGCGTACCTTCCACACGCCATGCAGTTGCTATCTGAATCTTGTTGCGAGCTTCTTCTAGCTTATCTACGTACAGAGCCCGAGCCATGACATCAGGAATGCCTTTCTCGAAGTGCGTCCGCATTTGCGCAGGGCTCAAGAGGTCATCTAAGCCTACATTTTGCTGGTAATAGGCATTGTTTCGCTCCTGCAAAGCCTGTTTGTATACTTCGCACGCTGCTTGGTTCATCCTCTGAGTAAGTAATTCCTCTGATACTTCCAGCTCGACCAAATCGATAAGCGCATCAGGATCTCGAGCGAATACACCCGAACCACTAGCGCGGTCCATGGACTTCTTGCCACCTTGCGAACCTTTTGAGTGGTGGTGGCAGTAGATAACGCTAGAGCCCAACTCTGTGGCCACTTTATCAAATTGATTCGTAAAATGTGCCATCTGGTCTGCGCTGTTCTCGTCTCCAGTCAGGACCTTGTAAATCGGGTCAATGATAACTGCGATATAGTTTTTCTTCAAAGCTCGACGAATAAGTTTAGGTGCTAACTTGTCCATCGGTACGGTCTTTCCACGCAGATTCCAAATATCGATGTTGTTGATATTCTGCGGCGCTAACTTCATTGCTTGATAAACATCACGAAAACGATGCAAGGCAGACGGACGGTCTAGCTCCAGATTGACATATAACACACGTCCTTGGGTACAATCCCAACCAAGCCACTTCTGACCCTCGGCAATTGCGATTGACATTTCAATCAGGGCGAATGACTTACCAGCTTTTGATGGTCCAGCAATCAACATCTTATGACCTTGACGAAGAACGCCTTTAATCAACTCGGGTGCCAACTCTGGCAAATTATCCCACGAATCTGAAAGCGATTCTGGATCAGGCAAATCATCATTCAAATCTTCGATATACTGATACCATTCATCCCAATTGGTCTTACCAATATTCGTATCTACCAAGAATTGCTTCTGTCCATTACGGATGAACCCAGGCATGCGAGATAGTCTACTTGGATTTCGATTCTGTGTATCGACGATAATGCCGTTCTTTTGACAAATCTTATAAAGATAATCAACCCGATTACGGTATTCTTCGTAATTCTTGGCATCTACTTTGACGATGGCGTGTAGCGATTTATTCCCACTATGGACCAAAGCAACAATAGGCAGTTCAAGTTCTTTGTATATGGCGTTCTGTTTATCGATTGGCATGCTGTCGGATTCGACTAGGGCATATCTGAAATCTGTCACGTTTTCATTTTTTGCGCCTTTCCCATCCATTGGATTGAATCGAACCCATGCACCAGCTTCTTCGTGGTAGTCACCTAGCACTGCGCCGATATCGCCATTACATCTACTAAGTTCTTCAATCAATTGCCCAGCAGTCCGGTCATAAGCTCCCTTAGTTGGCAGCCATTTGACAATCTCGCCTGTTTCATCGTCAGTCTTTGGATAGCATTCAGTAACGTACCCAACATTTTCGCTAGCTTCAAAGAGCGTTTCAAGGTATTTGATAATTTCCTGAACCGGATTCCAAATAGTTGGCTCATGGATTTCCTTACCTTCAATCCAGTCTTTATTAATGACACGATAATCACGATCTATTGTATCGGTCCAGCCTAACTCATGCGCGTTCTCGCTATCATAGCTGGATTGCGACACCCAGCCATTTTCTTTAGCAAGTTGGGTAATCGTCGCACCCGTCACGATAGTTCCTGCTTGTTCATTGAAAGTATCCCATTTCTTGAAGCACTCAAATTTCTTGTATCGACTATCATTTTGTGACCAGCTATCCCAGTCGGATGCTGTATATCCTTCATGTTTAAGAGCCATACCGACATTGACCCACGTCTGATAATCTACCGTGGCAGGATTGATGTAATCCAGCAACGGCAACAAATTAAAATCATTCTCTGCCACTATCTCCTCCTTCTTAATTTAGTACATATTCAGCTGGTCGCACGCTTGTCGGAACTCTCCAACCATTAGCTGCTATGCGATTAATCATATTTTTAGCTTCTTCGAACGGCCACATTCCCACATCTTTGAAACCATATCTTTCGAGTAATCTGATTTGTTTAGGTGTTGTTAAGCCTTCTTGTTGTCTTTTGTTAAGCCTATCTAGTAATAGATTCGCTTTACCTGCGTTTCCAATCTCATCAGTAAAGATGCCGTATTTCTCAAGAGCTTTAATTTGCTTATCACTAGCAGGTGCCATCTCCCATCCAAAGTTAGGTACGTAGTTTGACAAATCTTCAGCATGGATAGACATCTCAAATTGCAACGGATCTACTAGTTTGCGTTTACGCTTGCGCATTTCTTCCAGTTGTTTTGCCAAAGCCTCTTCACGCTGTGCGACGACGTCCTCGGTTGCCTTAACTTCCATATCTTCAAGGTCAAGCATGACTCCGGTTTGCTCTTCCATGTTCTCAACCATTTTCTGAGCGACTTCTGGAGTCTCACAGATTAAATGAGCTGGACGGCATAGCTCGTGGCGTTCTGTATGCCAGAGGAAGTCTAGCAAGAGTAATTCTTCCTTTCCTGGATGTAAACGAGTACCACGCCCCACCATCTGACTATATAAAGCACGTACCTTAGTAGGTCTTAGCACTACTACACAATCCACTGACGGGCAATCCCAGCCTTCAGTCAAAAGCATCGAATTACAAAGCACGTTGTAACGGTCTTTCTCAAAGTCTTCTAAGATTTCTGCACGATCCTTGGACTCTCCATTGACTTCAGCGGCACGAAAGCCTTTTGCGTTTAAGATGTCGCGAAACTTCTGCGACGTCTTAACTAAGGGTAAGAATACGACTGTTTTGCGGTCAGCACATTGCTTGACCATTTCGTCTGCTATCTGCTCCAGGTATGGATCTAGTGCCGTCCCGACATCGCTCGCCTTGAAATCACCCGCTGACATGCTGACATTTGATAAATCCAAACTTAGCGGAATTGTCAGAGCTTTGATTTTAGATAAGTAGCCTTCTTTGATAGCTTGTACCAACGAATATTCATAAGCGAGGCTATCGAAGTAAGAACCAAGGTTTTTCATATCTCCACGGTCTGGTGTAGCAGTAACCCCTAATACATCCGATTTTTCAAAATAACCAAGGACACGCTGATAGCCTTCTGAAATAGCGTGGTGTGCTTCATCGACCACAATCGTATCGAACCAGTCAGGCGGAAATTGTCGCAATCGTTTCTCTCTCTGCATGGTCTGAACTGAGCCAACAACTACTCGGTACCAAGAACCGATAGAAGTATTTTCTGCTTTCTCTAAAGCTGTACCAAGTCCTGTTGCAGTCTTGAGCTTATCGCTAGCCTGCTCCAATAATTCAGACCTATGAGCAAGGACAAGTACACGCTTGCCCTCTCTCACTTGATCTTCGATAATTTTGGAAAAAACAATCGTCTTTCCACATCCTGTTGGCAATACTAGGAGCGTGCGTTTGCGACCCTTAGCCCATTCAGCTTGAACAGCTTCCCGCGCTTCCTGTTGATAAGGTCTTAATTGCATGCCTTACCTCCTAGAATTGCCCAGCTTGGTATCCAGCTTGTCCTTGTGGTTGTTGCGCAAAATTCGGTTGCTGTGGTTGCTGGTAGCTTGCTTGTGTAGTTTGTCCTGGTTGTTGGTTCAATACTTTTGTATGATCCACATCTTCAGGATAGAGCATAGATTTGACTTCGTTATAATTGTTGTTATTGTATTGTCGAGTTCCGACTTTACATACGCCAGTTGCGCCAATGATGGTATTCCAATTCATGCGAAGTGGTTCGCCTTTTTTCTTCTGACCGATTGCAGCAAAGAAAGCAGATAGCATACCTTCAGTTGAACTGTGCAGGAATAAGTTGTGGCGCAGTTCAGTTTCGCCTTCGTTAGCTACAATCTTGATGCTGACGATAGCCTTGTTACACGCTGGCAATTTTCCGGGATTTTGTGGATTCGGTGTGTGTCGTGTGCGTTCCATGCCAACGACTGTAAAATAGTACAATCCATCAGGTAATAGGACGTATTCCGAGTCTTTTTCAATCGTATCTTCCCATCCAAATTCGCGATCAAAGTTGTTGTATTGTTGTTGTGTCATATTGCTTTTCTCCTTATGCTAAAATTGTGATTTTATCGTTGTTTGCAAGTTCTGTTTTTAAATAATCTGAGATGTTTTTAACAGCATCTAATTTCCATTTGCCACCATCTGCTTCAAAGAGAGCTAGATTCGCTGATTTGTTAACTCTGAATACAAACTGACTTGCTGGTTGTTCTACTTCATTGAAGGTACGATATGGTCGTAAGGTTACTGGATTTGGAGTCTTAGCCTGTGCTAGACTTGCTACACCATCACGAACAGTCACCGTTTGTGTAACGCCGTTATCTTGAGCCTCTGCCCCTTTTTCGATTTTTAAGTGACTAGCAAAATCTAAAACTAGATTGCGGTCTGCATCATTGATAAACATAGATTGCAACATAATATTAAACTCTTCCTGATTACACCAATTACTAAAGGGGATAAATGGAACAGATGCCTTTACAGATACAAGTTGAGGACGTTTGCCATATTCAATATCCACTTGATCATACACAGAAACTTTTTGATAACTTTCTACCACCACTACAAGTCTATGACCACCGATAAAGTCGTTATCTGATTTGAGATAATCCACTAAACTTTTGAGCGTTTGAAGTTCAAGAGTCGGCGCATATTTGCGGGGGCTAAGTTCTCTGAAGTCATGCTTATTGATGTCAAAATATTCCTTCCCACTTGATGAAGAAATAATTTTATTTTCTTTATCTGCTAACTCAACTGCATAAGATAATGCTGCTTTAAGATTTTCTGTCATGGTTAGTTACCTGCTTTCTTTTTGTTGTAATCAATAATATTTGTATTTTGTTATTCGACTTTTTCGATGAGTTCCCCAATATCTGTTCTCATATCACCATTGTCATCAAAGTAAGTTTGCCCAGGGATGCCACTTTTAAGTTCATTAGCGTGGATTTTACCAGCATCATCACGACCAACAATGACAGTTGTTGCAACACCTTTCTGCGGTGCCAAAGTAGATTTTACTTCCATGCCTGTCTTAACAACTGTACGTTCATCATCAGTTGACATCGTTAGTGTGATAGTAACCTTACGAGTTGCCTTAGCTTCCGTATTTGGATCTAAAATGTTATCAAGGACTTTTTCAAGTTCTTTGTCAACCTTCTCTTGTAAGGCTGTATTCGCAATTTTCGATAAGTCGATTTTAATTGTTTTATCTTTCATAGATACCTCTTGTTATATCTTGCTATGATTTCTAACTCCCAAAATCTACACCGTGAAGGGTAATTCTGGTTCTTTTCTAACTTGATTTTCAATAACTTCCACAGTTGCTTGCCAATGAGCGACAATCATATCCCAGTAATCCGTTGGGAAACTTTCAATAGGAGTCCCTAGTGGAAAATGCCCGCGAATGTAAGCGACTTTTTGAAGTTCTTCTTCCGTCACATCACCTTGCGTCATGAGGTCTGTCAAACTCTTTGGTAAGTTCGTGTGATATTGTGCAGGCGTTGCCTGTGGTGTGCCAGGAGCTTCATTTTGTGGTTTTCCAGCTACCTGTGACATATCAAGTGACAATTCTTCTTGGACTTGTTCAGGGGCTTGCTGTGTGGCCTGCTGAGGTTCTGGAGTGACTGTCTGAGGTTGTGGTGGAATAGGTTGCGTTTGCTGACTCGCAAAGATATGAGCGATTCCAGCGTAATGAAATGGCATTTCGTCGGGTAACCCATGTCGGTTCTTGGCATCCCACGCTGGCCGATGGTTGGTATACATTACACGTTCACCGCCTTGCGCCTTCTTCTTGCCGTTATCAGTCGTCATGACTAAGGTTTTGTAGTTGGCAAATAGAACCATGTCTGCCCATTCTTTTACGAGTGGTGCTGTCTGGGAACTCGTCTTCTTACCAAGCTTGAGCTCATATCTGTCATAAGAACCCATCTCGTCAGGTTGTTCAAATTTCTTAATCTGAGCGTGCGCAGTTAATACTACATTGATACCCATATCAACTAAGTCGGACAGGCTATTTAAGAAACGTCCCATTTCTTCTTGTACAAAGGTGTACCCCTTGCCCCAACCGAAATCTTCAATCCCTTGCTTACCATGTTGCGAACAGATGTAATTAACCGCCATAGATTCTGCCCAGTCGATTGTGTCGATAACGAGTGTCCCGCACTCAGTCGGATTTGCTTTGATAAAAGCAATCTCATTGATGAGCATGGTCCAGCTGGTCGGCTTGTCTAATCTAGCTACATCCATGTTGTCTGTCGAACCTTCCGTATCAATGAAGACAGCATTTGGAAATTCAGCAGCAAACGTTGATTTGCCAATTCCTTCCGGACCGTAGATAACTATCTTTTGAGCTCGTGCCCGTTTTCCTCTTGTGATTTGCATATTTTAAAATCCTCCTTGCCATGTTTTAGGTACTTGTGCCACCTCTGGCTTAACGCTATACCCGTCTTCAATCAGGATGCTACATTCATCTCCTGTTGATACACGAGTTGCGATTGCTTGCAATCCTTCCTGCTCAAGCCATGAACCAAATTCTTGTAGAGTCAACTGGTCCATTTGCTCCAGCTTGTCAATCAACACAAAGCCACACTCTGGTTTCAATTTACGCACGATTGCAGTCGCCACCTGTAGTTGCTGACTACCAGACATGTTATCCCAGCGCTGACCGAGGTAGAGCAGTTCGCCATCATCCACGGATAAGCCTGGCAACGGCAAGTCTGCATTAGTGAGCAAGTCTGTCTTCTGCTTGCGGATGTCAGCAATAACAAGGTCTAATTCACGATATTGCTCGCGATAACCCTTGGCATCTTCTTCTGCTTTATCCTTGTCCAGATTAGCACGCACTTTACGATTGATTTCGTCAATCTCTGCGATGTTGTTTTCAATCTCCTCAGTTGATTCATCGAGAAGATCTATAGCATCGGTATTCGCGATAGCCAAGTCTTGAGCTAACTGACTTTCTTTTTCTTTGGCATCGGCCAGCAATTGCTCCAATCGTTCAACCTCTGCAGTTGCTGAAGCATGTTGATTTTGGATAGATACCAAATTCTGACGCTTGCGGGCGTTCTCGCCGTTCGTAGCAAGGATAGCCTGTTGTTGTTGGATAAGCTCAGAGATAGAGACTAATTCTTTCGGTGCATCTGGGTAGTAAGGTTGTTCTTTTGCGAATTTCTCCTTTTGGTCAGCGATCACACCGATTGCGTGACGCTCGTCATACTTGGCCTTTTCTTGCATTTCCAGTTCAGCCAGTTGCGGACCAACTCCGATAATCTGCAACAGAGTTTTAGCCTTTTCTTTGCTAGTCTGCTCCATGAATTTTGGCAAGTTGATAGCCAGTTCTTCCACGAAGCTATCCAGCAAGTTTTGACCAGCCTTGTTACCACTCGGGTCGATGACCTTGAGAGTACTGTTCTTTCCACTACGCTCCACAATCAAGCCATTTGATAGCGTGATTTTCAAGCTAGGCGGAATTGTACTGCCTTCTCTCTGAGCTTGGCTAGGCTTGTACTTGTTACCACCCAACGCCCAAGCAATCGCGTCCAGCACACTTGTTTTCCCCTGATTGTTATTTCCACCGACAATGGTTAAACCAGTCGCTGATGGCTCTAATTTGACCGCTTTAACACGTTTGACGTTTTCGATTTCTAATTTATTAATCGTTACCATCTTTTTCTCCTCCAACTCTTAAAGATTTGACAGGTATTTGAATCTCTTCAACTTCCGCATATTCAAGAGCGAAATCAAGTAGCTGGTTTAAAACGTCAATCAATTTCATATCGCACTCATCCGCGAGGTCTATAATACGCTCATAGTGTTCGCGAGCTACTCTGATACGTGGTGTTGGTTCTTGTGTTCCTTTGGTTTTATATTTTCTGTTCATTATTTTCTCCTTAGTTTTAATTGAAAATTCTCTGCTTCTAATCTCTTTCTCAAAGATTGTTCCTGTTGCAATTGTTTCTTGAGATCATCGATTTCATGTTGCATATGCGCCATCATTTCAAGGTCACGCATCTTCTCTCGACGCTTGCAAGTGGATAAATCCCATGCTTGTCTATCCCATACGATTTGCATATCGTACTCTCCTTGGCTCTGGTAATGCCAGAGGTTCTGGGCGCAAGCCTACAGGCGGTTCATTGTCATAGGTAAATCCAGGAAATGGACGACGGATATTCTTGCGAATCTCTTGCCATTTGTCCTCTCTACCACGTTCGAATGCGTGATTGTAGCCTTGGATAATCATAGACGCAAATTCTTGCTCTTCTCGTCTTTCTTCTTCCTTGCGTTGTTCCTGCAATTTGATATGACGGCAAGCCCCTGCAAATCCAATCAGCAAACCTCCTACTCCCATTAATTGATTTAAAATCGGTGGTTCAAACATTTCTTCTCTCCTCTAAATCTTTAATTTTTTCTCTTTTTCAATCAACGCTTGATGTAAGTCTAACGCAACAACTTTCCAGTCAGTGTTGAGTTCTTTGGATAACCAGCTTTTGATTTTTTGTAAATAGGTACATTTCCACCTCACTTCGTTAAATTCATCCAGTTTGCGTTGTACCATTCACGGACTGCGTCTCGTGGCCAACGTTTATCATTTATATTTGGAAATCCTTTCTGGTAGCGAAAACGGTCATCGAACGTATCTACAGAAACCCCAAGCATTTTAGCCACATCTTTTCGCTTCAACTCCAGAGGGAACGCTTCTTCAATATCTGCTGATTGTAAGACGGTAAACTTAATCTGACTCGCAATCGCTTGGATCAACTCTTCCATTTTTGCTCCTTTCGTGATATAATTCAGTTAGTTATTTTAGTAAGCGCCTGACTTGTTCAGGTGCTTTTTATTTAAAAAATCTTACTTTCCATCGCCCTGAGTTCTATCTCATGGCTGACTTGTCTAAATAGCTTCTCACACGCTATTTTTGCTTCTCTGTACGTTGTAGATTCGCTGATGAAGTAATCAGCAAGTTCGATAATTTTATCTTCCATTCAACCTCCTATATCAGTCTCAAGACCGATGTTTTCCATCTTATTGTTTTGCTATAGTAACTTATAAAAATAATATTATCTGAGGTGTTTGTATGTCTGAAGTATTTACAACAACATTGATTTCTGTTGGTGCAACTGTTTTAACAAATTTGATTATTCACGGTTTTGCGTACCTGCAAAAAAAGATTGAAAATGAAAACAAACTCGAAGAAAAGAAGGTTGATTTCTTAAATACCCAACTAAGTCAGGATAGAGATTTATATATTTCAACTTTTCAAAATTTTGCATCGATTAGTGGTAAAACCGTCTCATACGTAGAATCAAGACTTGACAATGCTCCTCCGATTGATTTAGATATCATCACAAACTTCGATGATATCTTTTATAAGACCTATCTATTTTTAGATAGCGATGAAGAGCAAAAAAAATTCATCAATTTCAGAAATGCGCTACGTTATCAAGCTGGATATCCCCACCCCGATGGACTTTATATTTGGGATGTGCAATTTGAAGAACAGTCCTATGACCCAGACACAATCGAAGAACCCAGATATATTTTTTATAGGCTTAATGAATGTTTATTGATTGCTAACAAACATATCAATGACAAACTCCATCTTCAATCTTCTACGAACCGTTCGTAGAGTTCATCTATTTCCCTCCGTTGCTCTTTTGTAAACGGAGCGGTATTATTTGTCCAAGTTATCTGCTTGCCTTCTTCACGCTTTATTCTGCCTGCTCTAACAAGCAGGTTTTTAAATACCTCGTAAGGCATGTGAACTCTGATGTCTTCTTCCATCCTTCCTCCTACTCAATCCAATTTTTACCGAATTTTAAAATCTTCAATCACACGAGCGATGAACTGATTCGCTTGTGGATTTTTTAATTTACCATTCAGGATATTTGTTACATCCTGACGAGTCATGCTATACTGTACCGCTAACGTCGCCATCGTCAGATTATGTTCTTTCAGGTAATCTCTTACCTTTTGACGTCCACCATCCATATTCGGCATATATCTTCCTCCTTTTCTTTGTAAGTTGAAAAAATGATTATTCTTAACGAAAATTGTTGTCTGCTCTGACTTTTAGCAAATAAAACCTTTACAAATCTTCTTACATTTAGTATAATAACGTTACCTTTATAACAGAAAGGAGCTGATGTTAATTGGCAGAATTTTTGAAAGGTACTGTGTCTCAGTAAGCGTTATTCTTCGTTTTGCAAAAAAAGCTAGTCACTTATGCCGGATTGGTCTACGTTACGCGACTCAAAATAGAAATGACTTTAAAGAAGAATATCCTTAACCAATTGCAGTGCGAGGTGCGGATACTTGCCAAGAATTGTGTGTCACTGCTTCTGGCCTGAGCAGAACAATTTCCGTAGCGTATTCTATGAAGCAGATAGAATACGTTTTTTATTTTTGTAAGAAAAAAAGTTAGAAATTTTATAAAATGCTTGACAGTTTTTAGCGTATCTGCTAAAATGAAAGCATAATTAAAAACCTTGATAAAACATTATATCTATCAACTTACTTGCTCGCCAAAGCTATTTATTTTTAGATAAGTTTTAACTTCGTTTTTTACTAACTCATTAACTTACAAAAACTATTTTAGCGTAAACGCAAAATAATGTCAACTATTTTTTGCGTATTTTGTAAAATATTTTTTGTCATGTCTTAGAAAGGCTGATAAATCAATGTTTTCTACTTTTGAAATCGTAAAAGATTTATGTGAACGGCAAGGGATTTCGCTAAATACTTTAGAAGATAAGCTAAAGCTAGGAAAGAATTCTTTGTATGGGTTGAAAAGAAATCAACCGTCTGCTGAACGGCTGCAACAAATCGCCGACTACTTCAACGTATCCACAGACTACCTGCTCGGACGGACGGATAACCCAGTTATCGCTGGGAGTGATGAATTTGCTCAAGTAAACGGACAAATCATAGACTTACGCAAAGCAGCAGCCAACACCATGTTATTTGACGGGAAACCACTAAATGAAGATGATATCGACTTCATCACATCCGTCCTATCCGCCCACTTCAAAAGCAAAGGAGAACGCTAATGACTATCACTATCAACTTCACAGAAAAAAACTCCTACATCACGGACTACCTAAACAAACACGGTATCGACACAACGACCATGGATTTTGACGACTTCATGGCACTCATGGAAGATATCGAAGACGCACGAGCAGCCGACCAAGCCTATATGGAGTATTTAGCCGACCCAGTTACTTATACTATGGATGAGGTCTTGGATGAACTAGGACTAACTCGAGAGGATATTGCTTAATGTATCGGCTAGATATTGATAAAAAAGCTCTCAAGCAACTTAAAAAACTAGATACCCCAACTAGAAAACAAATCCTATCCTGGCTTGCTAAAAACATTGAAAACACGACCAATCCACGACAACATGGAAAAGCATTAAAAGCCAACCTTGCAGGTTACTGGCGATACAGAGTAGAGAATTACCGCATCATCTGTGATATCCAAGACGATAAACTAGTCGTCCTAGCCGTGGAAATCGCCCACCGCAGAGATGTTTATAAATAACGAAGGAGAACTATGACACTCGCTAAACTCTGCGAAGAATATCAAGTAGAACTTTGTCTCTTCGACGGTTCAAACTGGCACAGTAGCGGTTTCTACAATCCAGACACAAACGTACTCGCTATTGACCACAACTTGACTCCTGAACAACAAATCCAAGTCGCACTACACGAACTTGGACACAAAGACCACACACGCTCAGAGTACCAGAACGCCCGTCTACGCTGTGAAAACGAAGCTGATAGGAATATGATCCATCATCTCGTAAAAGACGCACTAGAAAACTTAGACGATCCCACAGAGTTTGATTACCTCAAATTCATGTCTTACTACAATCTAAAAACCATGACAAATGAAATCATGGTTAAGGAAGAATATTTAGCATTAGTAAATTAAATATATGTGCAATAACTGATCCACATTAAAAGCTGAGAGAGGTTTCATTATGAAACAAGAACGTAAAGTTTTAGGTATTTTAGCTATTATTTTTGGAGCGCTAGCTCTACTTGGCTCATGGATGCCTATCATCAATAATTTTTCATTCATTTTGGCTATTTTAGCTCTTATCTTCGGTTTAATTGGTTTTGCAGTAAATCGAAAAAGACCAAAAACACTAGCTATTATTGGGACGGTTCTAGCAGTCGTGTCTATTGCTATTGTATTAGTAACTCAAGCAATGTACGCTAAATCATTGAAAGAACTAGGTAAAAACGTTGAAGAGACTGTTAGCTCTGTAAGTTCTTCAATTGAATCATCTCAAAAAGAGGAAGATGCTAAATTTAACTGGACAAAAGAACAGTTTGATGCGCTTCAAGTTGGCGATATTATCAACTATGGAGCCGGTGGAACTAACTACGATGACGTTGCTAGCGTTCACGGAGAACCTAACAATGTAACAACTAGTTCAGTAAATGACCACGACAGTAAGACAGTATCATACACTTCTACTGGTAGCAAATACAAGAGCGTTATTCTTTCGTTTTCAAAACAAGACGACGGTTCTTTCTTGTTGACTTCTAAAGTCAGCTCAGGCCTAGAGTAAAAAAGACAACAAAAAATCCCCACACTCTCCGACGGCAATCTTGAGTGTGAGGATCAGCTAGTATAGTAAAAGGCATTAAAAAGCCCTCTTTACTATACCCATTTTACCAAGAAATGAGGTGAAAATCAAATGGCATCATACAGAAAAAGAGAAAATGGTAAGTGGGAATATCGCATTTCTTATAAATCCCACGACGGAAAATACAAAAAGGCTGAGAAAGGTGGTTTTCCAACTAAAAAGGCTGCACAGATAGCAGCTGCTGAAAGAGAAAAAGAACTGCTTCTTCCCTCTTATGTTTCGGACGACATTACCCTTCACGACTACTTCACCCAGTGGTCTACCATTCATAAGAAACCTAATATCTCTTCCGTGACTTGGCAAGTTTATCAAGTCACTAGTCGCAACATTGAAAAACTATTCCCAGGAGCGAAACTTAAAAACATAACTAGTTCAATCTATCAGCAAGCCCTAAATACATTTGCTGAGACTCATTCTCAAGCAACAGTTGAAAGATTAAATATCCATATCAAGCAATGCGTCGCTATGGCAGTTCACGAAGAGGTTATTCAAAAGGATTTCACCACCTTTGCTAAAGCTGTTTCTCAACACAAAGGCGTAGAGAAAGAAACAAAATTCCTAGAGGTTGATGAATACAAAAATGTTATAGCCGTATCAAAGAATAAGATGGATGTACAATCATATGCAGTGCTATACCTTATCGCAGTTACTGGAATGCGTTTTGCTGAGTGTCTGGGACTTACCTGGGATAACGTGAATCACGATAACAAAGTTCTCTCAGTAGATAAGACCTGGAATTATAAGACTAATCTTGATTTCAGTGCTACAAAAACAAAAAGCAGTATCCGAAAGATACCACTTGACGATGAGACACTTAAATTACTAAAAATCTACCAAAAAGAACATTGGATTCATAATAAAGAAAATCGTATTTTCTCCAATATATCAAATAATGCAGTCAATAAGACATTGAGAAGAATTGTTGGTAGAAATGTCCATGCTCATTCGCTTAGACATACTTATGCTTCTTTTCTAATTTCTCAACGTGTCGAATTACTTTCTATTTCGAAAATTCTTGGACACGAGAATATGAACATCACTATTGAGGTCTACGCTCACCAGTTAAAAGAACTAGAAGAAGCAAGCAACTCAGAAGTAAGAGAGATATTTAGAAATTTAGGGGCGAATTTGGGGCGAAGCGCATCAAACGCCCAGTAAAATCAATAGTTTATATGCCCCCTGCAGGAATCGAACCTGCAACTACTCCTTAGGAGGGAGTTGTTATAT
>CAUPXP010000014.1:0-42881 GCA_963515455.1 Streptococcus mitis
TAGAGCGCACGCCTGATAAGCGTGAGGTCGGTGGTTCGAGTCCACTCGTGCCCATAAAGTTTGGTCCGTTGGTCAAGGGGTTAAGACACCGCCTTTTCACGGCGGTAACACGGGTTCGAATCCCGTACGGACTATTTTGGAGGATTACCCAAGTCCGGCTGAAGGGAACGGTCTTGAAAACCGTCAGGCGTGTAAAAGCGTGCGTGGGTTCGAATCCCACATCCTCCTTTTTATTAACGCGGGATGGAGCAGCTCGGTAGCTCGTCGGGCTCATAACCCGAAGGTCGTAGGTTCAAATCCTGCTCCCGCAATAAGGCTCGGTAGCTCAGTTGGTAGAGCAATGGATTGAAGCTCCATGTGTCGGCGGTTCGATTCCGTCTCGCGCCATTTATATATTTTGGAAGGGTAGCGAAGAGGCTAAACGCGGCGGACTGTAAATCCGCTCCTTCGGGTTCGGGGGTTCGAATCCCTCCCCTTCCATTTTACGGGCATAGTTTAAAGGTAGAACTAAGGTCTCCAAAACCTTCAGTGTGGGTTCAATTCCTACTGCCCGTGTTAATAGAATTATGGCGGGTGTGGTGAAGTGGTTAACACACCAGATTGTGGCTCTGGCATGCGTGGGTTCGATCCCCATCACTCGCCTATTTTATATTATTGGGGTATAGCCAAGCGGTAAGGCAAGGGACTTTGACTCCCTCATGCGTTGGTTCGAATCCAGCTACCCCAGTTACTATTTGCCGGCGTGGCGGAATTGGCAGACGCGCTGGACTCAAAATCCAGTGTCCGCAAGGACGTGCCGGTTCGACCCCGGCCGCCGGTATAGTATAGACTTAGGAACGTTGTTATTCTTCGTTCCTTTTTTATATTATTTTTGGTATAATAATACTTATCCAAATTTTATTTAGATTATGAAAGTGTAGGGAAGTATGTCTCGTTCTATCGATTTATTAAAACATCGGTATTTGAAAAATATTAAAGAAAATCCTGAATTGTTTGTCGGGATTGAGCTGGAATATCCTGTTGTAAACTTGGAAGGGGATGATACAGATGTTGAAGTTATCAAGTACTTATTCCGATATTTAGTTTCTTCTTTTGATTTTACTGTAGAAAAGGTAGATGATTTTGGCAATCCTATCCAGTTAGTGGATCGGATAAGTCAGGATGCTATTTTATTTGAAGTTTCCTATACAACGATTGAGTTTGCATTTGGTAAGGCCGAAACAATTCAGGAGGTCGAAAATCGTTTTAATAATTATATGGATGTAATTCAGAGAAAATTAGGCGAATCCAATCATGCTATCGTTGGCTGCGGTATTCATCCTGACTGGGATAAAAATGAGAATTGTCCAGTGACTTATCCACGCTATCAGATGTTGATGGATTATTTGAATTTGAGTAGGAATTTGATTGAATTAGACTTACATCATTTCCCTGAATATGGTGCTTTTATCTGTGGGAGTCAGGTCCAGCTGGATGTTTCAAAGTCTAACTACTTACGGGTAATTAATGCTTTTACCCAAATTGAAGCAGTTAAGGCTTATTTATTTGCAAACTCTGAGTTTTCGGGTGCGGATTGGGATACGAAAATTGCAAGAGACATCTTCTGGGAAGAATCGATGCATGGCATCTATCCAGAAAACGTCGGGGTCAATGCTAGACTCTTTAACGGTGAGGATGATTTTTTTGACTATCTAGATCATTCTGCGATTTTTACTGCGGAACGTGATGGACAAACCTATTATTTTTATCCGATTCAGGCTAGGGACTATTTGGCTACATCTGAAATCCGAGCATATGCTCTTAATGGGGATGAGATTCTTATTTACCCTCAAGAGAAGGATTTTGAAACTCATCGTAGTTACCAGTACCAAGACTTAACGACTCGAGGAACAGTTGAGTTTCGTAGTGTGTGTACACAGCCACTTGATAGGACTTTTGCTTCTGCAGCCTTTCACTTGGGATTGTTAGTTAATTTAGATAAGTTAGTAGCTTACTTAGAAACAGCAACTTTCTTTAAGAAATTTGGTTGTGATTATAAGTTTTTAAGACGACAATTTTCTAAGAAAAAGCTTACAGATGAGGAAGAAACTACGATTATTGAATTTTCCAAAGACTTACTTATCCTATCTGAGGAAGGACTGGAGATGAGAAATAAGCAAGAAATGATTTATTTAGAGCCTTTGAAGAAAGAATTGGGACTATAATTTCTTTTATAAAGGGAGAATTTTCTGAAAAATCATGATATAATGGAAGAGACTATAGATAAAGGATAGAGAGTAATGACATTAGTTTATCAATCAACGCGTGATACGAAAAATACAGTAACTGCTAGCCAAGCTATTTTGCAAGGTTTGGCGACGGACGGTGGTTTGTTTACACCGGTTACTTATCCAAAGGTAGATTTGGACTTTGACAAATTGAAAGATGCTTCTTATCAGGAAGTTGCTAAGTTAGTTTTGTCAGCATTTTTAGATGACTTTACAGCTGAAGAGTTGGACTACTGCATCAACAATGCCTACGATAGTAAATTTGATACTCCAGCTATCGCACCATTAGTGAAATTAGACGGGCAATACAACCTGGAACTCTTCCATGGTTCAACGATTGCCTTTAAGGATATGGCCTTGTCTATTTTGCCATACTTTATGACAACAGCTGCTAAGAAGCATGGTTTGGAGAACAAGATTGTCATCTTAACAGCGACATCTGGTGATACTGGGAAAGCTGCTATGGCAGGGTTTGCGGATGTTCCTGGCACTGAGATTATCGTCTTTTATCCGAAGGATGGTGTCAGCAAGGTACAAGAGTTGCAAATGACCACTCAGACTGGCGACAATACTCATGTTATTGCTATTGATGGTAACTTTGACGATGCGCAAACTAACGTCAAACATATGTTTAACGATGTAGCCCTTCGTGAAAAGTTGGCTACCAATAAACTGCAATTTTCGTCAGCTAACTCTATGAACATTGGTCGTTTGGTGCCACAGATTGTTTATTATGTTTATTCCTATGCTCAGTTGGTCAAGACTGGTGAGATTGTGGCTGGTGAACAGATCAACTTCACAGTACCAACAGGAAACTTTGGAAATATCTTGGCTGCCTTTTATGCTAAACAAATCGGTCTTCCAGTTGGTAAATTGATTTGTGCTTCAAACGACAACAATGTTTTGACAGACTTCTTCAAGACACGTGTTTACGATAAGAAGCGTGAGTTTAAGGTAACAACTAGCCCATCTATGGATATCTTAGTATCTTCAAACTTGGAGCGCCTGATTTTCCATCTTTTGGGGAATGATGCAGTTAAGACAGCTGAACTTATGAATGCCTTGAATACGCAAGGTCAATATGAGTTGACTAATTTTGATGCAGAGATTTTGGACCTCTTTGCAGCTGAATATGCGACTGAGGAAGAAACAGCGGTAGAAATCAAGCGTGTTTATGAGTCAGATTCTTATATCGAGGATCCACATACGGCGGTTGCCTCTGCAGTTTATAAGAAATACCAAGCGGCTACTGGCGATGTGACTAAGACAGTGATTGCTTCAACAGCGAGTCCATACAAGTTCCCAGTGGTTGCAGTAGAAGCTGTAACAGGGAAAGTTGGCTTGACTGACTTTGAAGCCTTGGCTCAATTACATGAAATCTCAGGCGTTGCAGTGCCACCAGCAGTTGATGGCCTTGAAACAGCTCCTGTTCGTCACAAGACAACAGTGGCAGCTACTGATATGCAAGCAGCGGTTGAGGCTTATCTAGGACTTTAAGACAGAGGGAGTAAACTCGGTTGGGAAACCAACTGAGTTTCTTTTCATCAGGAGGAGAGATTGTTTAAGAAAAATAAAGACATTCTTAATATTGCCTTGCCAGCTATGGGCGAAAACTTTTTGCAGATGCTCATGGGGATGGTGGACAGTTATCTGGTCGCTCACTTGGGCTTGATAGCTATTTCGGGTGTATCAGTAGCTGGTAATATTATTACGATTTATCAGGCGATTTTCATCGCTCTAGGGGCAGCTATTTCTAGTGTTATTTCAAAAAGTTTGGGGCAGAAGGATCAGTCTAAGCTAGCCTATCATGTGACTGAAGCCTTGAAGATTACCTTACTATTAAGTTTCCTTTTGGGAGCTTTGTCCATCTTCGCTGGGAAAGAGATGATAGGGCTTTTGGGGACGGAGAGAGATGTAGCTGAGAGTGGTGGACTCTACCTATCTTTGGTAGGCGGATCGATTGTTCTCTTAGGTTTAATGACTAGTCTGGGAGCCTTGATTCGTGCAACGCATAATCCACGTTCGCCTCTCTATGTTAGTTTTTTAACCAATGCCTTGAATATTCTTTTTTCAAGTCTAGCTATTTTTGTTCTGGATATGGGGATAGCTGGTGTTGCTTGGGGGACTATTCTGTCTCGTTTGGTCGGTCTTATGATTTTGTGGTCACAATTAAAGTTACCTTTTGAGAAACCGACTTTTGGTTTAGATAAGGAACTATTGACCTTAGCTTTGCCAGCAGCTGGAGAACGTCTCATGATGCGGGCTGGAGATGTCGTGATCATTGCCTTGGTTGTTTCTTTCGGGACGGAGGCAGTGGCTGGAAATGCAATCGGAGAAGTTTTGACCCAGTTTAACTATATGCCTGTCTTTGGCGTCGCTACGGCAACGGTCATGCTGGTGGCCCGAGCAGTTGGAGAGAATAATTGGAAAAGAGTCGCTAGTTTGAGCAAACAAACCTTTTGGCTTTCTCTGATTCTCATGTTGCCTTTGACCTTTAGTATCTATGTCTTGGGTGTACCATTAACTCATCTCTATACGACTGATCCTCTAGCGGTGGAGGCCAGTGTTCTAGTAACACTTTTTTCACTACTTGGAACCCCTATGACGACAGGAACAGTCATCTATACGGCAGTCTGGCAGGGTTTGGGCAATGCTCGGCTTCCCTTTTATGCGACAAGTATAGGAATGTGGTGTATCCGCATTGGAACAGGATATCTGATGGGAATTGTGCTTGGTTGGGGCTTGCCCGGTATTTGGGCCGGAACTCTTTTGGATAATGGTTTTCGTTGGTTATTTCTACGTTACCGTTACCAGCGTTATATGAGCTTGAAAGGATAGGAAATGCAAAAAACAGCTTTTATTTGGGATTTAGACGGGACTTTATTGGACTCTTACGAAGCGATTTTGTCAGGGATTGAGGAGACTTTTGCTCAGTTTGCTATTCCTTATGATAAGGAGAAGGTGAGAGAGTTTATTCTCAAGTATTCTGTGCAGGATTTGCTTGTGCAGGTGGCAGAAGAGCGAAAGCTAGATGTGGAAGTGCTAAATCAGGTGCGTGCCCAGAGTCTGGCTGAGAAGAATGCGCAGGTAGTCTTGATGCCAGGTGCGCGTGAGGTGCTAGCTTGGGCAGACCAAGTAGGAATTCAGCAATTTGTTTACACTCATAAGGGAGGCAATGCTTTTACCATTCTCAGAGATTTGGGTTTGGAGTCCTATTTTATGGAGATTTTAACCAGTCAGAGTGACTTTGCGCGTAAACCTAGTCCAGAAGCGGCTACCTATCTGATAGATAAGTATCAGTTGAATCATGATAATACTTATTATATAGGAGATCGGACTCTGGATGTGGAATTTGCCCAGAATAGTGGGATTCAAAGTATCAACTTTTTAGAGTCGATTTATGAAGATAATCACAGGATTCAAGCGTTAGTGGATATTTCCCATATTTTTGAGGTTGAGCGATAAAAAGATTGTGTCAGTTTTGTGACAGAGACCTAACAAACTATTTCAAGTAACCGATTTTGTTACAAGGAGTAGACAGTTCTGTTAAATAGGCCCGAGAGGGCTTTTTTTCTGCTCTTTTTGTGTTATGATAGACAGGTACTCATTTGAAAGGAATTTGAAAGAATGAAGAAAAGAATATTATTAGCCTCAACAGTAGCCTTGTCATTTGCCCCAGTATTGGCAACTCAAGCATAAGAAGTTCTTTGGACTGCACGTAGTGTTGAGCAAATCCAAAATGATTTGACTAAAACGGATAACAAAACAAGTTATACCGTTCAGTATGGTGATACCTTGAGCACCATTGCAGAAGCCTTGGGTGTAGATGTCACAGTTCTTGCGAATTTGAATAAAATCACTAATATGGACTTGATTTTCCCAGAAACTGTTTTGACAACGACTGTCAATGAAGCTGAAGAAGTAACAGAAGTTGAAATCCAAACACCTCAAGCGGCTTCTAGTGAAGAAGTGACAACTGCTACAGCAGATTTGACAACCAATCAAGTGACCGTAGATGATCAAACTGTTCAAATTGCAGATCTTTCTCAACCAATTTCAGAAGCTCCAAGTACAAAAGAAGTAGCATCAAGTTCAGAAGTTACAGAGACAGTGACTGCTTCAGAAGAAGTCGCGCCATCTACAGGGATTTTTGTCTCAGAGGAGCAAACAGCCGAAACAAGCAGTGCAGTTGCAGAAGCAGCTCCTCAGGCAACGACTCCAACTGAGAAGCAGGAAACACAAGCAAGTCTTCAAGCTGAGTCAGCAGTGGAAGCCACTACAACTCCAGCAGAAGAAATAGCAATCGAAACAACTGCAACAAGTTCAGAAGAAGCAAAAGAAGTAGCATCATCAAGTGAAGCTACACCAACAGTTTCTACTTATCAACCAGAAGAGACGAAAATAATTTCAACAACTTACGCGGCTCCAGCTGCGCCCGATTATGCTGGACTTGCGGTAGCGAAATCTGAAAATGCAGGCCTTCAACCACAAACAGCTGCCTTTAAAGAAGAAATTGCCAACTTGTTTGGTATCACATCCTTTAGTGGTTACCGTCCAGGAGACAGTGGAGATCACGGAAAAGGTTTGGCTATCGATTTTATGGTACCAGAAAGCTCAGAACTAGGGGATAAGATTGCGGAATACGCTATTCAAAACATGGCCAGCCGTGGCATTAGTTACATCATCTGGAAACAACGTTTCTATGTTCCATTCGATAGCAAATATGGGCCAGCTCATACTTGGAACCCAATGCCAGACCGTGGTAGCGTGACAGAAAATCACTATGATCACGTTCACGTTTCAATGAATGGATAAACCAGACTTTGTAATATCATTTTTACGAATGAGATTTAGCTTTCATGATAGGAAGCGAGTCTCGTTCGTTTTTTCTTTGTCATACTCTTCGAAAATCTCTTCAAACTACGTCAGTTTTATCTGCAACCTCAAAGCTGTGCTTTGAGCAACCTACGGCTAGCTTCCTAGTTTGCTCTTTGATTTTCATTGAGTATCAATATGGATGGAAAATGGAAGTTACCATTTTGTAATGATTGAAGCAACATTCTTGCAATCTATTTTACTTTGTATTATACTTGATTAATCAACTATTGATGAATCAATAAAAAGAGGACGAAATGCTAAAGATTCAAGATTTACTTTATCAACTCCGCTTGTCTGAGCAAGCGAGTACGCAATTGTTTGAAAAAATACTTGGGATTAGTTTGACACGATATCAGATTTTACTGTTTTTGCTGAAGCATTCCCCTTGTAATCAAATAGCGGTTCAGGAGCGTTTGAAGATTGATCAGGCTGCTTTGACCCGACATTTCAAAATTCTGGAAAAGGAAGGTTTGGTGGAGCGTCATCGCAATCCTGAAAATCAGCGGGAAGTGTTGGTAGAGGCTACGAAGTATGCCAAGGAGCAGTTAGTGGTGAATCCCCCTCTGCAACATATCAAGGTTAAGGAAGAGATGGAAAGTATCTTAACAGAGTCTGAAAGAACAGAACTCAGCCGTTTATTAAATAAATTGGTTTTGGGTATTGAGAATATAGAAATTTAAGGAGAAATAGATGTCAATTATGACAATCATTTTAGCAACAATTGTTGCTTTGGAGCATTTTTACATTTTTTATTTGGAAAGTATTACAACGCAATCAGATGCGACTAGTCGTGTCTTTAACATGGAAAAGGAAGAACTGGCTCGTCCGTCAGTAAGTTCATTGTTTAAAAATCAAGGGATTTATAATGCTTTGCTAGGAGTCTTTCTCTTGTATGGCATTTATTTCTCGCAGAATTTAGAAATTGTGACTATTTTTGTCTTATTTGTGATTGGGGCTGCGGCTTATGGCTCTCTCACAGCAGATAAGAAAATTATTTTGAAGCAAGGTGGACCAGCTATTTTGGCCTTGATGAGTATTTTACTCTTTAAATAAACTCATACTCTTCGAAAATCAAATTCAAACCATGTCAGCGTCGCCTTGCCGTACTCAAGTACAGCCTGTGGCTAGCTTCCTAGTTTGCTCTTTGATTTTCATTGAGTATCAAAGAGCAATCCTAGCCTCTCTAGTCCTTTTCGCTCCAGAAGAAGAGAAATATGTTATACTTGTTTTTAAGAAAAAAGTCTCATTGAATTAGTTTTGAGGAGTTAGAAATGAAAATATTAGTGACAGGTTTTGAGCCCTTTGGAGGGGAAAAGGTCAATCCAGCTTTGGAGGCCATTAAAGGTTTACCAGCTGAAATCCATGGTGCTGAGATCCGTTGGTTAGAAGTGCCAACAGTCTTTCACAAATCGGCCCAAGTATTGGAAGAAGAGATGAGTCGTTATCAACCTGATTTTGTCCTTTGTATCGGCCAAGCAGGTGGAAGGTCTAGCTTGACACCTGAGCGAGTAGCTATTAATCAAGATGATGCACGCATTCCTGATAATGAGGGTAATCAACCGATTGACCTTCCCATTCGCCCAGACGGTTCTCCGGCCTACTTTAGTAGTCTGCCGATTAAAGCAATGGTTCAAGCTATAAAAAAAGAGGGATTGCCGGCCTCTGTTTCCAATACGGCAGGGACTTTTGTCTGCAATCATTTGATGTATCAGGTCCTCTATTTGGTAGAAAAGAAATTTCCATATGTTAAGGCAGGTTTTATGCATATTCCTTATATGATGGAACAGGTGGTGAATAGACCGACTACTCCAGCTATGAGTTTAGTGGATATTAGGCGAGGGATAGAAGCGGCCATCTGCGCCATTATAGAACATGGAGATCAAGACCTCAAGTTAGTAGGTGGAGAAACTCATTGATAGAAAAAAGCTTGATGGAAAACCTTCAAGCTTTTGGACGTTTGCGAGCCAGTACTGCTCGGTAAAAAATCATTTTATTGATTTGAATGTAGGGTAGGAGTGAGAAACTAGCAATCCCAAAGGTAATCCAATTGAGGAAGTACCAAGGAAGGAGTTGTAAGTCTAGGACGAAACGATGGAACTTGTAACCTTTCATCAGGAAACGGCTGGTTTTAAGGATTTGCCCTGGTTTAGCTTGTCCTAAGTCTAGGGTGTCACAGAGGAGAAATTCTACCTGAGAATAGGCATAATATTGTGGGATATAGAGACTATTTCCGACAATCATCAAGAGGATACTTGCTAGAAAATAAAGACCAAAGGTCATGAGGAAACGCTCGGTTTCAATTGACGTGAGATCCAGATTGGGAAATTCAGGATGAAGGACAATGAATTTCTTGGCTAAAAAGCTACTGTAAAAGAGGAAGTAAATCCCGAGTAAACTAGGGATGCTCCATAAGAAGAGATAGAAGCGTTTGAGAAGGAGAGTCAAAAAGGTTTGTGAAAAGTGCTCTTCGTTAAAGAGAGTGAGACTATTTTTGACTGATAGTTCTGTATCTGGATTCTTGATGAGTTTCAGAGTGGTATAAACTGAACTGGTTAGAAGTATTGTTCCGATAAAGGAGACTAATAGAGGAAAAAGGTAGGCTTGGAATACATGACCAAGCACGCTTAAAAAGGGTTGCTCTAAAATAGCCTCGTTGATACGCTCTAAGGGATTGAGGAAGCCAGACAGGATGAGCAGTATGCTAGGTAAAAGATAGACGAGAAAGAGGCGGGGATTTTCAGCCTGAAATTGTCTGGCTTGCAGACGAACGGTTTTTAAATCAATTTTTGGGTATTTCATTCTCTCATTATACCATAGTTCGTGACAGTTCCTACTTTTTTTGATAAAATCATACAGTATGCCCTTGGGCACAAAGTATGAACTGGGACTGTCTTTCCCAGCTTCGGAGGTAAAAAATGTCAGATTCACCAATCAAATATCGTTTGATTAAGAAAGAAAAACACACGGGAGCTCGTCTGGGAGAAATCATCACTCCCCACGGCACCTTCCCAACACCTATGTTTATGCCAGTTGGAACTCAAGCCACTGTCAAAACTCAGTCGCCTGAAGAATTGAAGGAGATGGGTTCGGGAATTATCCTATCAAATACCTATCATCTCTGGCTTCGCCCTGGAGATGAACTCATCGCACGCGCTGGTGGTCTCCACAAGTTCATGAATTGGGACCAGCCTATTTTGACAGATAGTGGTGGTTTTCAGGTTTATTCCTTAGCAGATAGCCGTAATATCACAGAAGAAGGAGTAACCTTTAAAAACCATCTCAATGGTTCTAAGATGTTCCTATCGCCAGAAAAAGCCATCTCTATTCAGAACAATCTGGGTTCAGACATCATGATGTCCTTTGACGAATGTCCTCAGTTTTATCAACCATACGACTACGTTAAGAAATCAATCGAGCGTACCAGCCGTTGGGCTGAGCGTGGTTTGAAGGCTCACCGTCGTCCGCATGATCAAGGATTATTTGGGATTGTGCAGGGGGCTGGATTTGAAGACCTTCGTCGCCAATCGGCTCATGATCTTGTCAGCATGGACTTCCCAGGTTACTCTATCGGTGGTTTGGCGGTGGGAGAAACCCACGAAGAGATGAATGCAGTCTTGGACTTTACAACTCAACTGCTGCCTGAAAATAAACCTCGCTATTTGATGGGTGTGGGAGCGCCAGATAGCTTGATTGATGGGGTGATTCGTGGTGTAGATATGTTTGACTGTGTCTTGCCGACTCGAATCGCTCGTAATGGAACTTGTATGACCAGTCAAGGTCGTTTGGTTGTCAAAAATGCTCAGTTTGCTGAGGACTTTACACCACTGGATCCTGAGTGTGATTGCTATACATGTAAGAACTATACACGCGCTTATCTTCGTCACCTGCTCAAGGCTGATGAAACCTTTGGTATCCGCTTGACTAGCTACCACAATCTTTACTTCTTGCTTAAACTGATGAAGCAAGTGCGACAAGCCATCATGGATGACAATCTCTTGGAATTCCGTGAGTATTTTGTTGAAAAATATGGCTATAATAAATCAGGACGTAATTTCTAAAATAGAATTGATATAAGCTAAAAATCCTAAGTTTTCTCTTAGGATTTTTCTTCTTTTTTTGATAGAATAAAGTGTATAATGAAAGGGAGAATAAACTCGTATGCGCATTAAATGGTTTTCCTTGATTAGAATTACAGGTTTACTACTGGTACTCTTGTATCATTTCTTTCAGACCATCTTTCCTGGAGGATTTTTCGGGGTAGATGTCTTTTTCACATTTTCAGGTTTCCTGATTACGGCTCTACTCATCGAAGAATTTTCTAAAAATCATAAAATTGATTTACTTGGATTTTTTAGGAGGCGTTTTTATCGGATTGTGCCACCTGTGGTTTTGATGGTCTTGGTAACCATGCCCTTTACCTTCTTAGTTCGACAAGATTATGTAGCTGGAATTGGTGGCCAGATTGCTGGTGTCTTAGGTTTTATGACCAACTTCTATGAACTCCTAACAGGTGGGAGTTATGAATCTCAGTTCATTCCTCATTTGTTTGTTCATAATTGGAGTCTGGCTGTTGAGGTTCACTACTATATTCTTTGGGGATTGGCAGTTTGGTTCTTATCCAAACAGGCTAAATCAAATGGTCAGTTGAAGGGGATGGTTTTTCTCTTATCAGCTGCTGCCTTCTTGATTAGCTTCTTCTCCATGTTTATTGGTAGTTTTCTAGTAACCTCTTATTCCTCTGTTTACTTCTCCAGTTTAACTCATGTCTATCCATTCTTTTTGGGAAGTATCCTAGCAACGATTGTAGGCGTTCGTCAGACGACTTCCCTAGTCAAGCAGTTGGATAAAATCTGGGATTTACGCAAGACCCTTTTGGTTTTTGGAGGAGGTTTTGGATTCTTACTCATTTTGACCTTCTTTGTCAAATTTACCTATCTCTTTGCCTATCTTATGGGCTTCTTGCTTGCCAGCCTTGCAGTCCTTGCTATGATTCTGGCGGCGCGTGTCTTACATGAAAAGACTCCTAACGTACAGGAGCCAAAGATGATTAGCTTTTTAGCGGATACTAGCTATGCAGTTTATCTCTTCCATTGGCCTTTCTACATTATTTTCTCACAGTTGACATCAAATCTTTTTGCTGTGTTACTGACTTTGATTTGTTCTTATGGATTTGCCAGTCTTTCATTTTATGTATTGGAGCCGTGGATTGCAGGCAAGAACACACCTGTTTTACAAACTCTTCGTCCCCTGCCTTATATTCACGCAATTCTTGCGACAAGTACAGGAATCTTGGCTTTCATTGTCCTCTTAGTGACTTTGTTGGCACCACAAGTGGGAGCGTTTGAGACAGACTTAACTGTCAATGGTTTGAAGCAAGCTGCAACAAATATTAGCCAGACCAAGGTGATGACAGAACGGGCAGATGCAAATAGTTTGGGGATTGCTGATGGCACTATGTTAATTGGTGACTCGGTGGCCTTAAGGGCAAATACAGCCCTGCAGACAGCCCTTCCTGGAGCACAGATTAACGCACAAGTCAGCAGAACAACCAAGACCGCCAATGAAATCATGCTAAATAATAGCCAGAATAAATTTTTACCTAAGATGGTGGTCATTGCAACAGGGGTAAATAATCCTGAAAATTACAAGGAAGATTGGGATAGTATCGTGAAAAATCTTCCTAAGGGGCACCATATGGTTTTGGTGACTCCTTATGAGGGGGATAAGACAAAAGAGACCTATGCAATCGTTGAGAAGGCGGCTGCCTATATGAGAGAATTGGCAGAGAAGACTCCTTACATCACGATAGCAGATTGGAATCAAGTTGCGAAAGAGCATCCAGAAATCTGGGCAGGTACAGACCAAGTCCATTTCGGAAGTGACAATAGTAAGATTGAAGCAGGAGCTAAATTGTATGCAGATACCATTGCTGCAGCCTTGCAAACAGCTCAAGACAAGCCGGTCAAATCAAAATAACTTGTATTAAAAAGAGAAGAGTTGGAGAAATCCAGCTCTTTTAAAATATCTCTAGAAAATAGGTCTATACCATTTACAAATGAATCAGAAAAGTTTATAATGTAATTGACATAATAAATATCAAAAGTAATCTTTTAAGGAGGTCATTATTATGCCTAATTACGTTAAAGCGGATCAGTTTTTCTATCCATTTGGCATTCGTCGCGGTGGGTACTTAGAACTTGTTGATGGCAAATTTGGGAAACATGTGGATCAAATTCCTGAAGGAGCAGAGGTTCTTGACTATACTGGTTATAGCATTGCACCAGGTCTTGTGGATACTCATATTCATGGATATGCAGGTGTAGATGTGATGGACAACAATATTGAAGGTACATTGCATACTATGAGTGAAGGACTTCTTAGTACCGGTGTTACCAGTTTCTTGCCCACAACTTTAACAGCCACTTATGAGCAATTGCTTGCAGTCACTGAAAATCTTGGAAACCATTATAAAGAAGCAACAGGTGCTAAGATTCGTGGGATTTATTATGAAGGTCCATATTTCACAGAAACTTTTAAGGGGGCACAAAATCCAACTTATATGAGAGACCCGGGTGTTGAGGAGTTTCATTCTTGGCAGGATGCTGCAAAAGGGATGCTAAATAAAATCGCTATTGCACCAGAACGTGATGGGGTGGAAGATTTTGTACGTACTATTACAGGTGAAGGTGTGACAGTTGCACTTGGACACTCAGATGCGACATTTGAACAAGCTAAGAAGGCAGTTGATGCTGGAGCTAGTGTATGGGTACATGCCTATAATGGGATGCGTGGTTTAACACACCGCGAACTAGGTATGGTAGGAGCTATGTATGAGCTCCCACATACTTACGCAGAATTGATTTGTGATGGTTATCACGTAGATCCAAAAGCTTGTGAGATTTTACTTAAGCAAAAGGGGACAGAAAACATCGCTCTTATTACGGACTGTATGACAGCTGGTGGGCTTGAAGACGGTGACTATATGTTGGGAGAATTCCCTGTTGTAGTAGCAAATGGAACTGCACGTCTCAAATCTACTGGTAATTTGGCAGGTTCTATCCTCAAACTTAAAGATGGTATGAGAAATGTAGTCGAGTGGGGTATTGCGAATCCGCATGAAGCAGTCATGATGGCCAGCCTCAACCCAGCTAAATCTGTTCACATTGATGATGTCTGTGGTCAAATCCGTGAAGGTTATGATGCGGACTTTATCGTATTAGATAAAGATTTGGAATTGGTAGCAACCTATCTAGATGGTGTGAAACGTTATCAAGCATAAGAGAGAAAGCAGAAGTTAGAGGCTAGCTTCTGCTTTTTTTATCTATGTTGCTTTACCGGTAAATAAAAAAGTTAAAAAAATCACAAAAAAACTTGAAGAAACAAATGAAAAAGCTTACAATTATATTATAAATAGTACAAATAAAAAAACGGAGGAGTGCTTTATGAAAGCCTATACTTATGTTAAACCAGGACTTGCTTCTTTTGTTGATGTAGACAAACCAGTTATTCGCAAGCCAACAGACGCTATTGTGCGTATCGTAAAAACCACTATTTGTGGAACAGACCTCCATATCATTAAAGGGGATGTTCCTGCTTGCCAAAGTGGTACCATTCTTGGCCACGAAGGAATTGGGATTGTTGAAGAAGTTGGAGAAGGAGTTTCTAACTTCAAAAAAGGCGACAAGGTTTTGATTTCTTGTGTCTGTGCCTGTGGTAAATGCTACTACTGTAAAAAAGGAATTTATGCCCACTGTGAAGACGAAGGGGGCTGGATTTTCGGTCACTTAATTGATGGTATGCAGGCTGAATATCTACGTGTCCCTCATGCAGATAATACTCTTTACCATACTCCAGAAGATTTGTCAGATGAAGCCTTGGTTATGCTATCAGACATTCTACCTACTGGATATGAAATTGGTGTCTTAAAAGGGAAAGTAGAACCTGGTTGCAGTGTAGCGATTATTGGTTCAGGACCTGTTGGATTGGCTGCTCTCTTGACAGCTCAATTCTACTCACCAGCTAAATTGATTATGGTGGACTTAGACGATAACCGCTTGGAAACTGCTGTATCATTTGGTGCGACTCATAAGGTTAATTCTTCAGACCCTGAAAAAGCCATTAAAGAAATTTATGATTTGACAGATGGTCGTGGTGTGGATGTCGCTATCGAAGCTGTTGGTATTCCTGCAACATTTGATTTCTGTCAAAAGATTATCGGTGTAGACGGAACAGTTGCCAACTGTGGTGTGCATGGTAAACCAGTTGAATTCGATTTAGATAAACTTTGGATTCGTAACATCAATGTAACAACTGGTTTGGTATCTACAAATACAACTCCACAATTGTTGAAAGCTCTTGAAAGTCATAAGATTGAACCAGAAAAATTGGTAACTCATTATTTCAAACTAAGTGAAATTGAAAAAGCCTACGAAGTCTTCAGTAAGGCAGCAGACCACCATGCCATTAAGGTCATCATCGAAAACGATATTTCTGAAGCCTAGGTAGTAAAAAGATTTTGGAACACAAGCAAATAGAAATTCAGTCATCCATCAGATGGCTGGATTTTTTATCAAGAAATTAAGAAATGAGCATATTTCTTTCCTTGTTTAGCGGAATTGGTTATAATATACGGTACAAAGGAATGAATGAATATGTATCGTGTTATAGAAATGTACGGAGATTTTGAACCGTGGTGGTTCTTAGAAGGTTGGGAAGAAGATATTGTAGCAAGTAGAAAATTTGACCAGTATTATGATGCTCTCAAATACTACAAAACTTGCTGGTTTCGATTGGAGCAAGAATCTCCTCTTTATAAAAGTAGAAGCGATTTGATGACCATTTTCTGGGATCCAGAAGACCAACGCTGGTGTGATGAATGTGATGACTATTTACAACAATACCATTCTTTGGCTCTTTTACAGGATGAGCAGGTTATTCCAGATGAAAAACTACGTCCAGGCTATGAAAAACAAACAGGTAAGGAAAGACACAGTTCTTGCCGTATGAAATTAAAATAGAGAAAAAGTAACTTTTTGGAGTTGCTTTTTTTATTTTTCCAAATCTTTGCGAATAGTATAGGTGAGGAGGTAAGTATGGTTCAAGAAATTGCACAAGAAATCATTCGTTCAGCCCGAAAAAAAGGAGCGCAAGATATTTATTTTGTTCCTAAGTTAGACGCTTATGAGCTTCATATGAGGGTGGGAGACGAGCGCTGTACAATCGGTTGTTATGATTTTGAAAAATTTGCGGCCGTCATCAGTCACTTTAAGTTTGTAGCTGGTATGAATGTTGGAGAAAAGCGACGTAGTCAACTTGGTTCCTGCGATTATGCCTATGACGATAAGATGGCGTCCCTGCGTTTATCTACTGTAGGCGATTATCGAGGGCATGAGAGTTTAGTTATTCGCTTGTTGCACGATGAGGAGCAGGATTTGCATTTTTGGTTTCAGGATATTGATGAATTGGGCAAGCAGTACAGGCAACGTGGTCTCTATCTCTTTGCTGGTCCGGTCGGTAGTGGCAAGACAACCCTGATGCACGAATTGGCCAAGTCTCTTTTTAAGGGACAACAAGTCATGTCCATTGAAGATCCGGTTGAGATCAAGCAGGATGACATGCTCCAGTTGCAGTTGAACGAAGCAATCGGACTAAACTATGAAAATTTGATCAAGCTTTCCTTACGTCATCGGCCAGATCTCTTGATTATCGGAGAAATTCGAGACAGCGAAACGGCGCGTGCAGTAGTCAGAGCTAGTTTGACAGGTGCGACAGTCTTTTCAACCATTCATGCCAAGAGTATCCGAGGTGTTTATGAACGCCTGTTGGAGTTGGGTGTGAGTGAGGAGGAATTGGCAGTCGTTCTGCAAGGAGTCTGCTACCAGAGATTAATCGGGGGAGGAGGAATCGTTGACTTTGCAAACAGAGACTATCAAGAACACCAGCCAACTAGCTGGAATGAACAGATTGACCAGCTTCTTAAAGATGGACATATCACAAGTCTTCAGGCTGAGACGGAAAAAATTAGCTACAGCTAAGCAAAAAAATATCATCACTTTGTTTAACAATCTCTTTTCCAGCGGTTTTCATCTGGTGGAGACCATTTCCTTTTTAGATAGGAGTGCCTTGTTGGACAGGCAGTGTGTGACCCAGATGCGTGTGGGCTTGTCTCAGGGAAAATCATTCTCAGAAATGATGGAAAGTTTGGGATTTTCAAGTGCTATTGTCACTCAGTTATCCCTAGCGGAAGTCCATGGAAATCTCCACCTGAGTTTGGGAAAGATAGAAGAGTATCTAGACAATCTGGCCAAGGTTAAGAAAAAACTAATTGAAGTAGCGACCTATCCCTTGATTTTGCTGGGTTTTCTTCTCTTAATTATGCTGGGGCTACGGAACTATCTACTACCACAACTGGATAGTAGTAATATCGCCACTCAGATTATCGGTAATCTGCCACAAATCTTTCTAGGAATGGTAGGGTTTGTTTCCATACTTGTCCTTTTAGCACTCACTTTTTATAAAAGAAGTTCTAAGATGCGCGTCTTTTCTATTTTAGCACGCCTTCCCTTTCTTGGAATCTTTGTGCAGACTTATCTGACAGCTTATTATGCGCGTGAATGGGGTAATATGATTTCGCAGGGAATGGAGCTGACGCAGATTTTTCAAATCATGCAGGAACAAGGTTCCCATCTCTTTAAAGAAATCGGTCAAGATTTAGCTCAATCCCTACAAAATGGCCGCGAATTTTCTCAAACCATAGCAACCTATCCTTTCTTTAAGAAAGAGTTGAGTCTTATTATCGAGTATGGTGAAGTCAAGTCCAAGCTGGGGAGTGAGTTGGAAATCTATGCTGAAAAAACTTGGGAAGCCTTTTTTACCCGAGTTAACCGCACCATGAATTTGGTGCAGCCACTGGTTTTTATCTTTGTGGCACTGATTATCGTTTTACTTTATGCGGCAATGCTCATGCCCATGTATCAAAATATGGAGGTAAATTTTTAAAATGAAAAAAATGATGACATTCTTGAAAAAAGCTAAGGTTAAAGCTTTTACACTTGTAGAGATGTTGGTGGTCTTGCTCATCATCAGCGTACTTCTCTTACTTTTTGTACCTAATTTGACCAAGCAAAAAGAGGCGGTCAATGACAAAGGAAAAGCTGCTGTTGTTAAGGTGGTGGAAAGTCAGGCAGAGCTTTATAGCTTAGATAAAAATGAAGATGCTAGCCTAAGCAAGTTACAAGCAGATGGGCGAATCACAGAAGAACAGGCTAAAGCCTATAAAGAATACCATGCTAAACAAAATACCAGTCAAACCGTTGCAGATTAAGGCCTTTACCATGCTGGAAAGCCTCTTGGTTTTGGGACTGGTGAGTATCCTTGCCTTGGGCTTATCTGGCTCTGTCCAGTCCACTTTTGCGGCGGTAGAGGAGCAGATTTTCTTTATGGAGTTTGAAGAACTCTATCGGGAAACCCAAAAACGCAGTGTAGCTAGTCAGCAAAAGACTAGTCTAAACTTAGATGGGCAGACGATTAGCAATGGCAGTCAAAAGTTGACAGTTCCTAAAGGAATTCAGGCACCATCAGGACAAAACATTACATTTGACCGAGCTGGGGGCAATTCGTCCCTGGCTAAGGTTGAATTTCAGACCAGTAAAGGAGCGATTCGCTATCAATTATATCTAGGAAATGGAAAAATTAAACGCATTAAGGAAACAAAAAATTAGGGCAGTAATTTTACTAGAAGCAGTAGTCGCTTTAGCTATCTTTGCAAGCATTGCGACCCTCCTTTTGGGACAAATTCAGAAAAATAGACAAGAAGAAGCAAGAATCTTGCAAAAGGAAGAAGTTTTGCGTGTAGCTAAGATGGCCCTGCAGACAGGTAAAAATCAGGTAAACATCAACGGAGTTGAGATTCAGGTGTTTTCTAGTGAAAAGGGATTGGAGGTCTACAATGGTTCAGAACAGTTGTTGGCGATCAAAGAGCCATAAGGTCAAGGCTTTCACTCTGTTAGAATCCCTGATTGCCCTTATTGTCATCAGTGGAAGTTTACTCCTATTTCAGGCCATGAGTCAGCTCCTCATTTCAGAAGTTCACTACCAGCAACAAAGTGAGCAAAAAGAGTGGCTCTTGTTTGTGGATCAACTGGAGGCAGAATTAGACCGTTCGCAGTTCGAAAAAGTGGAAGGTAATCGTCTCTATATGAAGCAGGATGGCAAGGATATTTCTATAGGTAAGTCTAAATCAGATGATTTTCGGAAAACCGATGCCAGTGGGCGAGGTTATCAGCCTATGGTTTATGGCCTCAAATTCGCACAGATTACAGAGGAAAATCAACTGATTCGCTTTCGTTTCCAGTTCCAAAAAGGCTTAGAAAGGGAGTTCATCTATCGTGTGGAAAAAGAAAAAAGTTAAGGCAGGTGTTCTCCTCTATGCAGTCACCATGGCAGCCATTTTTAGCCTTTTGTTACAATTTTACTTGAACCGACAAGTCGCCCACTATCAAGACTATGCTTTAAATAAAGAAAAGTTAATCGCTTTTGCCATGGCTAAACGAACCAAGGATAAAGCCGAGCAAGAAAGTGGGGAGCAGATCTTTAATCTAGGTCAGGTAAGCTATCAAAACAAGAAAACAAGCTTGGTGACGACGGTTCGTACGCCTAAGAGTCAATATGAATTCATCTTTCCTTCCGTCAAAATAAAAGAAGAGATAAAAGATAAAAAGGAAGAGGGAGCGACAGATTCAAGCGAAAAAGTGGAGAAGAAAAAATTAGACAAGAAGTCTGAAAAGAAAGAGAATTCCTAGTCAATTCAACTACTTTGTGCTAAACTAAAAGCATGAAACATGATTTTAACCACAAAGCAGAAACTTTCGATTCTCCTAAAAATATCTTCCTTGCAAACTTGGTTTGTCAAGCGGTCGAGAAACAGATTGATCTTCTATCAGACAAAGAAATTTTGGATGCTTCTTGTATGAATAATCGGGGTAGATACCTATCCGAATTTTTAAATTTTCCTAGTACAAAGAAGTTACTAAGGAACATCGCGAAAAGTTCTGTTAATCAATCCAATATAAAGGCAAGGAGTAGTAAATACGAAACAAATTTTAAAATTTTTTAAATTGAAATTTGGCTTTTAACATGAGGGGTCTCCCTTCACCAAGTTTGAGTCTTCCTATCCCTTGACTATCCTTTCCTTTCACAAACGAGTCGTTTATTCAATTATAAGTTTACGTGCTCTTAGTCACAGTTAGTTGTGCTTGATGGAAAGAATGACACCTATAAATATTCGAGGTAGTGGCTGTACCATTTACTTATTCACCTCCCCATGATTTGTAGTAGTGATAGGCTTTCTTACTATTATTATAAAACAAAATAAAGAGCACAACACTTTTTCATTCTGTATTGTGCCTTGAGTGAAACGAAAGGAATGAATTATAAACATAAAAGTTTAGTATATAGATTATTTCTCTCAAAATATGTAAATAAGATAGAATACTAAATTTATAGCAGACTTAGAGAAAAGCAGAAACTAGCAATGATACTAGTTTCTGCTTTTCTCCATAATAATTAATTTCCCCCTTTTTCCTTCTAAATCTTTCTTCACAACAAAAAAACCTGAATTTCTATATGCTTTTTGAGCCAATATATTTTTTTCATTTACAGCCAATATAATATGGTTAATTTCTAATTTTAAAGTTGAGTCTATGAATTCAAATATTTCATTCAGAGCATTGGAACCATATCCTTGATTTCTGAAATTATCATCAATAGAAAATCCTCTAATAAGCGCATAATCATTTTGATAATAGCCATACTCTTTAGGACCAGTGTTTAGATGTAGGCAAAAAAATCCAATTACTTTATGGTCTTTATTAAGTATTACTATTGGGTATCTATACTTATCTTTTTTAGACTTTTCAATAATATTTTTTGGGGTATCAGTATATGTAACATCATTTAAAGAATAAGAACTTAAAAAATGGTAATGTTCAACTTCACTATACAAAGATAATTTCATGATAATTAATTCCTTTCTCTTTATGTAAGATACATAACTAAATAGGACTCTAGGTATGTAGATTTTTTTATGAAATGTCCTATAAAAATCAGATATATTTAGAGTTATTGCTTTAATCTTTTATTTTCCTTATTAAAAGTAGAAAAATCTTTTATAGATCCAAATAGGTTCATAATCCACTTTGGATTAAGTTTGTCTATAGCAGTGCCCGTAAATATCTGCAACAATATACCAATAAGAGTTTCAATCATAAAAGTTAATCCAAATGCAGCACTTGAGTCAGTTTTATCATATAAAAGTTTACCAACGATAATATTAAATATACCATTTCTAATTGTACAATAATACTCAATGAAAATCAAAGAGCAAACTAGGAAGCTAGCCGAAGGCTGTACTTGAGTACGGCAAGGTGAAGTTGACGTGGTTTGAATTTGATTTTCGAAGAGTATAAATAAAAGCTCTTTAAAATTTTGTTGGGAAAATGGGAAAAGGTATAAAATAGAAACTGAGTATAACACTTGGAAAACTCTGTAAAAATAGTAAGTCAATTCATGTCCCGTTTTTTCTCTAGGGAAGTTGGGCGTCTATATTTATATGACCATTTGTCGTAATAAACATCCCTACCAAGGGTCAATAGAAATAAATTCAACGAAACTTTTGCTGTCAGATTTAGATGCCCAACTTGTCATTTATACTCTTTCATATAGGACTTTCTATAAGGATGGAAAAAAGAAGGGAAATTTGATAAGATAGGAATATGGATTTTGAAAAAATTGAACAAGCTTATACCTATTTACTAGAGAATGTCCAAGTCATCCAAAGTGATTTGGCGACCAATTTTTATGATGCCTTGGTGGAGCAAAACAGCATTTATCTGGATGGTGAAACTGAGTTAGAGCAGGTCAAGGAGAACAATCAGGCCCTTAAACGATTAGCGCTTCGCAAAGAAGAATGGCTCAAGACCTACCAGTTTCTCTTGATGAAGGCTGGGCAGACAGAGCCCCTACAGGCCAATCACCAGTTTACACCAGATGCCATTGCTTTACTTTTGGTGTTTATTGTGGAAGAGTTGTTTAAAGAAGAGGAAATTACTATCCTCGAAATGGGTTCTGGGATGGGAATTCTAGGCGCTACTTTCTTGACCTCGCTTGATAAAAAGGTGGATTATTTGGGAATGGAAGTGGATGATTTGTTGATTGATTTGGCAGCTAGCATGGCAGATGTAATTGGTTTGCAGGCTGGCTTTGTCCAAGGAGATGCCGTTCGTCCACAAATGCTCAAAGAAAGTGATGTGGTCATCAGCGACTTGCCTGTTGGCTATTATCCTGATGACGCCGTTGCGTCGCGTCATCAAGTTGCTTCTAGCCAAGAACATACTTACGCCCATCACTTGCTCATGGAACAAGGACTTAAGTATCTCAAGTCAGATGGATACGCTATTTTTCTCGCTCCGAGTGATTTGTTGATCAGTCCTCAAAGTGATTTGTTGAAAGGGTGGTTGAAAGAGGAGGCAAGTCTGACTGCCATGATTAGTCTGCCTGAAAATCTCTTTGCTAATGCTAAACAATCTAAGACTATTTTTATCTTACAGAAGAAAAGTGAAACAGCAGTAGAGCCTTTTGTTTATCCACTTGCTAGCTTGCAAGATGCAAGTGTTTTAATGAAATTTAAAGAAAATTTTCAAAAATGGACTCAAGGTACTGAAATATAAAATAGATTTTGTTATAATAGATGAAAACGCTTAAAAGGGGTATCATGTTATGACAAAAACAATTGCAATCAATGCGGGAAGTTCAAGTTTGAAATGGCAATTATACTTAATGCCAGAAGAAAAAGTATTGGCGAAAGGTTTGATTGAACGTATCGGTTTGAAAGATTCAATTTCAACTGTAAAATTTGACGGCCGTTCTGAACAACAAATTTTGGATATCGAAAATCACACACAAGCTGTTAAAATTTTATTGGATGACTTGATTCGTTTCGATATTATCAAGGCTTATGACGAGATTACAGGTGTTGGACACCGTGTTGTTGCTGGTGGAGAATATTTCAAAGAATCAACAGTCGTTGAGGGAGATGTTTTAGAAAAAGTTGAAGAGTTGAGCTTGTTGGCTCCTCTCCACAATCCAGCTAATGCAGCAGGTGTTCGTGCCTTCAAGGAATTGTTGCCAGACATCACCAGTGTAGTTGTTTTTGATACTTCATTCCACACAACTATGCCAGAGAAAGCTTATCGCTACCCTCTACCAACAAAATATTACACAGAAAACAAGGTTCGTAAATATGGTGCCCACGGTACAAGTCACCAGTTTGTAGCAGGAGAAGCCGCAAAACTTTTGGGACGTCCATTAGAAGACTTGAAATTGATTACTTGCCATATCGGTAATGGTGCTTCTATTACAGCAGTTAAGGGCGGTCAATCTGTTGATACTTCAATGGGATTCACTCCACTTGGTGGTGTGATGATGGGAACACGTACAGGAGATATTGACCCAGCTATCATTCCTTACTTAATGCAATATACAGAGGACTTTAATACTCCTGAAGACATTAGTCACGTTCTTAATCGTGAATCAGGACTAATGGGGGTTTCAGGTAAATCTAGTGATATGCGTGATGTGATTGCTGCTATGGAAGAAGGGGATCACGATGCCACTTTAGCCTATGAAATGTATGTTGATCGTATCCAAAAACATATCGGTCAATACCTTGCAGTCTTAAATGGAGCAGATGCTATTATCTTCACAGCAGGTATCGGTGAAAATGCAGCAAACGTACGTGAAGATGTTATCTCAGGTATCTCTTGGTTTGGCTGTGATGTTGATCCAGAAAAGAACGTCTTTGGTGTGACAGGAGACATCTCAACAGAGGCAGCGAAGATCCGTGTTTTGGTTATTCCAACTGATGAAGAATTGGTCATTGCCCGTGACGTTGAACGCTTGAAAAATAAGTAAAACTAGAAAAAATATTTAGGACAAGGAGTTGGAAAAGAGATTTTTCCAGCTTCTTTTTCTGATGGAAATGTCCAAAACCTTGCTATGATTGGCTTTTTTGAAAAATATGGTATAATAGTAGTAATTTAATAGATGGAGTTGAGTTTTGAAGAAAAACTTTCGTGTAAAAAGAGAGAAAGATTTTAAGGCAATTTTCAAGGAAGGGACAAGTTTTGCTAATCGCAAATTTGTTGTCTACCAATTAGAAAACCAGAAAAACCATTTTCGAGTAGGTCTATCAGTTAGCAAAAAGCTGGGGAATGCCGTCACTAGAAATCAAATTAAGCGACGAATTAGACATATTATCCAGAATGCAAAAGGGAGTCTGGTAGAAGATGTAGACTTTGTTGTCATTGCTCGAAAAGGGGTTGAAACCTTGGAATACGCAGAGATGGAGAAAAATCTACTCCACGTATTAAAGTTATCAAAGATTTACCAGGAAGGAAATGGGAGTGAAAAAGAAACTACAGTTGACTAGTTTGCTAGGTCTGTCTCTATTGATCATGACAGCCTGTGCGACTAATGGGGCAACTAGTGATATTACAGCCGATTCGGCTGATTTTTGGAGTAAATTGGTTTACTTCTTTGCAGAGGTCATTCGCTTTTTATCATTTGATATTAGTATCGGAGTAGGGATTATTCTCTTTACAATCTTGATTCGTACGGTGCTCTTGCCAGTCTTTCAAGTGCAAATGGTGGCTTCTAGAAAAATGCAGGAAGTTCAACCACGCATTAAGGCGCTTCGAGAACAATATCCGGGTCGAGATATGGAAAGCAGAACCAAGCTAGAGCAAGAAATGCGTAAAGTCTTTAAAGAAATGGGTGTCAGACAGTCGGATTCTCTTTGGCCGATTTTGATTCAGATGCCGCTTATCTTGGCCTTGTTCCAAGCTCTATCAAGAGTTGACTTTTTAAAGACAGGTCATTTCTTATGGATTAACCTTGGTGGTGTGGATACAACCCTTGTTCTTCCGATTTTAGCGGCAGTATTTACCTTTTTAAGTACTTGGTTATCCAATAAAGCCTTGTCTGAGCGTAATGGGGCTACAACTGCGATGATGTATGGGATTCCAGTCTTAATTTTTATCTTTGCAGTTTATGCGCCAGGTGGAGTCGCCCTATACTGGACAGTGTCTAATGCTTATCAAGTCTTGCAAACCTATTTCTTGAATAATCCATTCAAAATTATCGCAGAGCGCGAGGCCGTAGTACAGGCACAGAAAGATTTGGAAAATAGAAAAAGAAAAGCCAAGAAAAAGGCTCAGAAAACGAAATAATAAGGAGGAATCTGGTAATGGTAGTATTTACAGGTTCAACTGTTGAAGAAGCAATCCAGAAAGGATTGAAAGAATTAGATATTCCAAGAATGAAGGCTCATATCAAAGTCATTTCTCGCGAGAAAAAAGGATTTCTGGGTTTATTTGGTAAAAAACCAGCCCAAGTGGATATCGATGCTATTAGTGAAACGACAGTTGTAAAAGCAAATCAACAAGCTGTAAAGGGAGTTCCAAAACAAATCAATGATTTGAATGAGCCTGTTAAAACAGTCAGTGAAGCAACTGTTGATTTGGGGCATGTTGTAGAAGCAATTAAAAAGATTGAAGAGGGAGGCCAAGGTATTTCTGATGAAGTCAAGGCTGAAATCTTAAAACATGAAAGACATGCCAGCACTATCTTGGAAGAAACTGGTCACATTGAAATTTTAAATGAATTACAACTTGAAGAATCTGACCTCGAAGAAGAAGTATCAACTCCTAATATTGAAAGCCAAACTGAGCAAACTGAAAGTCAAGAGCTAGAAGACTTGGGCTTGAAGGTTGAACCGAGCTTTGATATTGAACAAGTAGCTACGGAAGTAACGACTTATGTTCAAACGATTATTGATGACATGGATGTTGAAGCCACACTTTCAAATGATTATAACCGTCGTAGTATCAATTTGCAAATTGATACTAACGAACCAGGTCGTATTATCGGTTACCATGGCAAAGTCTTGAAGGCCTTGCAACTATTGGCTCAAAATTATCTTTATAACCGCTATTCAAGAACCTTCTACATTACAATCAATGTCAATGATTATGTTGAACACCGTGCAGAAGTCTTGCAGACCTATGCGCAAAAATTGGCGACTCGTGTTTTAGAAGAAGGGCGCAGTCATCAGACAGATCCAATGTCGAATAGCGAACGCAAGATTATCCATCGTATTATTTCACGTATGGATGGCGTGACCAGTTACTCTGAAGGTGACGAGCCCAATCGCTATGTCGTTGTAGATACAGAATAAGTAAAATCAGGGTTCTCCTGATTTTTTGCTAGTTAGAAGAGGTTAAGCGTATGTTGAATAAGATAAGAGACTATCTAGACTTTGCTGGTTTGCAGTATCGTAATCCGGATAAGTCTGGAGATGAGCGAGAGAAGATGCTGGAATTGCGCCACAAAGGTCAAGAGGCCAGAAAGGCTTTTACAGAGCTAGCCAAAGCCTTTCAAGCAAGCCATCCAGAATGGCAACTCCAACAGACTAGCCAGTGGATGAACCAGGCGCAACGTTTGCGACCACACTTCTGGGCTTATATACAGCGTGAGGGGAAAGTGACAGAACCTATGTTGGCTCTTCGTTTGTATGGGACATCTGCTGACTTTGGGATTTCTTTAGAGGTCAGTTTTGTTGAACGTAAGAAAGATGAGCAAACTCTAGGTAAGCAAGCCAAGGTTTTAGAAATTCCAACCGTTAAAGGGATTTATTATCTAGCCTACTCCGATGGTCAAAGTCAACGGTGGGAGGCGAACGAAGAAAATCGTCGTACTTTAGTCGAGAAGATAGGCAGCCAAGAAGTCCGTAAAGTGTTAGTTAAAGCAGATGTTTCTTTTATTGAAAATCAATCACTAGAAGTGATTTTAGAAAAATTAGATGAAGCTTATGAACGTTTACTTCCCTACTATCAGGCGACCAGAGGGTAGAAGTCACGAGACTTATCTAGCGTCGAATTGTTTGATTGCTATTCTATGTATTTTTTCATATAATAGTAGAATAGAATGTGTGATTCAATAATCACCTCAAATAGAAAGGAAATTCTATGTCAAATCTATCTGTTAATGCAATTCGTTTCCTAGGTATTGACGCTATCAACAAAGCCAACTCAGGTCACCCAGGTGTGGTTATGGGAGCGGCTCCGATGGCTTACAGCCTCTTTACAAAACAACTTCGTATCAATCCAGCTCAACCAAACTGGATTAACCGCGACCGCTTTATTCTTTCAGCTGGTCATGGTTCAATGCTCCTTTATGCTCTTCTGCACCTTTCTGGTTTTGAAGATGTCAGCATGGATGAAATCAAGAGCTTCCGTCAATGGGGTTCAAAAACACCAGGTCACCCAGAATTTGGCCATACAGCAGGGATTGATGCTACGACAGGTCCTTTAGGTCAAGGGATTTCAACTGCTACTGGTTTTGCCCAGGCAGAACGTTTCTTGGCAGCCAAATATAATCGTGAAGGCTACAATATCTTTGACCACTATACTTACGTTATCTGTGGAGACGGAGACTTGATGGAAGGTGTCTCAAGCGAGGCGGCTTCATACGCAGGCTTGCAAAAACTAGACAAGTTGGTTGTTCTTTATGATTCAAATGACATCAACTTGGATGGTGAGACAAAAGATTCCTTTACAGAAAGTGTTCGTGACCGTTACAATGCCTACGGTTGGCATACTGCCTTGGTTGAAGATGGAACAGACTTGGAAGCAATCCATGCTGCTATCGAAACAGCTAAAGCTTCAGGTAAACCATCTTTGATTGAAGTGAAGACTGTTATTGGATACGGTTCTCCAAACAAACAGGGAACTAATGCCGTACACGGTGCTCCTCTTGGAGCAGATGAAACTGCGGCTACTCGCCAAGCCCTTGGCTGGGACTATGAACCATTTGAAATCCCAGAACAAGTATATGCTGATTTCAAAGAACATGTTGCAGACCGTGGTGCATCAGCTTATCAAACTTGGACTAAATTAGTTGCTGATTATAAAGAAGCGCATCCAGAATTGGCTGCAGAAGTAGAGGCTATCATCGATGGACGTGATCCAGTTGAAGTGACTCCAGCAGACTTCCCAGCATTAGAAAATGGCTTCTCTCAAGCAACTCGTAACTCGAGTCAGGATGCCTTAAACGTTGTAGCGGCTAAGTTGCCAACTTTCCTAGGTGGATCAGCTGACCTAGCTCACTCAAACATGACTTATATCAAGACTGACGGACTTCAAGACGATGCTAATCGCTTGAACCGTAACATTCAGTTTGGTGTTCGTGAATTTGCCATGGGAACGATCTTGAACGGGATGGCTCTTCATGGTGGACTTCGTGTATACGGTGGAACTTTCTTCGTCTTCTCTGACTATGTGAAGGCGGCTGTTCGCTTGTCAGCCTTACAAGGGCTTCCTGTGACTTATGTCTTTACCCACGATTCAATCGCAGTTGGGGAAGACGGTCCAACGCACGAACCAGTTGAGCATTTAGCAGGTCTTCGTGCTATGCCAAATCTAAATGTTTTCCGTCCAGCAGATGCGCGTGAAACGCAAGCAGCTTGGTACCTTGCAGTGACAAGTGAGAAAACACCAACTGCCCTTGTCTTGACCCGTCAAAACTTGACTGTCGAAGAGGGAACAGACTTCGACAAGGTTGCAAAAGGTGCCTATGTTGTCTATGAAAATGCAGCCGACTTTGATACCATCTTGATTGCAACAGGTTCAGAAGTTAATCTTGCTGTCTCAGCTGCCAAAGAATTGGCTAGTCAAGGCGAAAAAGTCCGCGTAGTTAGTATGCCATCTACAGATGTCTTTGATAAACAAGATGCAGCATACAAGGAAGAAATTCTTCCAAATGCAGTTCGCCGTCGTGTTGCAGTCGAAATGGGTGCAACTCAAAACTGGTACAAATATGTTGGACTAGATGGTGCTGTTCTCGGTATTGATACCTTCGGAGCCTCTGCCCCAGCACCAAAAGTATTGGCAGAATATGGCTTTACTGTCGAAAATCTTGTAAAAGTCGTTCAAAACTTGAAATAATTCTAAAAATCAGGGCGCAAGCTCTGGTTTTTTCTTACTAGAAAAGCAAGGTACAATCTTGTAAAAGTAGCTGAAATTTGATATAGTAGTCCTATGTAAAAGACAAAGGAGAAGACAATGAATCCAAATTATACATTTTTAATCATGCTAGCCCTTATGGTGGGCTTGATGTTCTTTACGCAACGCTCTCAAAAGAAACAAGCACAAAAACGTATGGAAAGCTTGAATAAACTACAAAAAGGCTATGAAGTTATTACAATCGGTGGACTTTATGGAACAGTCGATGAAGTGGATACGGAGAAGGGAACAATAGTTCTTGACGTAGATGGAGTTTACTTGACTTTTGAACTAGCTGCTATTAAGACAGTATTACCGCTGAAAGAAACAGCTTCACTAGAAGGCGCAATTGAAAAATAAGACGGGATCACGAACTCCCGTTTTTCTATAAAAGAAAGGAAATGGGATGAAAAAATTAGTCTTTGTCTGTCTGGGGAATATTTGCCGCAGTCCTATGGCTGAGTTTGTGATGAAATCAATGACAGATAACTACGAAATCCAAAGTCGAGCAACGTCCTCTTGGGAACATGGCAATCCGATTCATAAGGGAACTCAAGGGATTTTTCAAGAGTATGAGATTCCTTATGACAAAGCCAAAACATCGCTTCAGATTAGTAAGGAAGATTTTGAATCCTTTGATTATATTATCGGAATGGACGCTTCAAATGTTTCTGACCTACGTCAGATGTGTCCAGTAGACTGTCAAGATAAGATTTACTCATTTGCATCTGAAAGTGTTCCAGACCCTTGGTATACAGGAGATTTTGAGGAAACCTATCGACGTGTTCAAGAGGGCTGTCAAGTTTGGCTAGAACGTTTAGAAAAGGAGAGTGAAGATGGAAAATCTTAAGAATTTTTACAACAAGTATCGTGTCTATCTGACTCGTCCACGTTTAGAGCTTTTAGCAGTAGTTGCCATTGTTTTTTGTGCTCTACTCGTCTTTTTTCTAAATATTCCCGGAAAAGGTGTTCTAAAGCTTGATAATGGAACGATTGTTTACGACGGCAGTCTTGTCCGTGGTAAAATGAATGGCCAAGGTACCATTACCTTCCAAAATGGAGACCAATATACAGGTGGCTTCAACAATGGAGCCTTCAACGGAAAAGGTACCTTTCAATCTAAAGAAGGCTGGACCTACGAAGGGGATTTTGTAAATGGTCAAGCTGAAGGAAAAGGGAAACTAACAACAGAACAAGAAGTCGTTTATGAAGGGACTTTTAAACAAGGCGTTTTTCAACAAAAATAAAGCCTCCTTATCAAAGGAGGTATTGTTAAAACCAAATAAGTAAGCGCTTACCTGTAAATCCCTTTCTTTCCAAGCTCCTCTTCCAAGCAAGTTTGTGAAATAAAAAAAATATTTGAAATAAATTTCACAAACTTTAAAGAAAAAGCTTGCTAAGAAAAGAAACTAGCAAACATTTCACAAGGTGCTAAAAATTCTTTGTGAAATGTTTATGAAACTGTTTACAAAGTTGAAATAATGCGTTATAATAAACTTGTGAAAAAATTAACAAAGGATATCGATCCTTGAAAGCTATGGAGGAAAATATGGCTGATAAAAAAACTGTGACACCAGAGGAAAAGAAACTCGCTGCTGAAAAGCATGTCGATGGATTGGTGCAAAAAGCTCTAGTTGCTCTTGAAGAAATGCGTAAGTTGGATCAAGAGCAGGTTGACTACATCGTTGCCAAAGCATCAGTAGCAGCTTTGGATGCCCACGGAGAATTGGCTTTACATGCCTTTGAAGAAACAGGACGTGGTGTATTTGAAGATAAAGCAACTAAGAACTTGTTTGCTTGTGAACACGTAGTAAACAATATGCGCCATACTAAGACAGTTGGCGTTATTGAAGAAGACGATGTAACAGGATTGACTCTTATCGCTGAACCAGTTGGTGTTGTCTGTGGTATCACTCCTACAACAAACCCAACATCAACAGCAATCTTCAAATCATTGATTTCATTGAAGACACGTAATCCAATCGTTTTTGCCTTCCACCCATCAGCACAAGAATCATCTGCTCATGCAGCACGTATTGTCCGCGATGCAGCTATCGCAGCTGGTGCTCCTGAAAACTGTGTACAGTGGATTACTGAACCATCTATGGAAGCAACTAGTGCGCTTATGAACCACGAAGGTATTGCGACAATTCTTGCAACAGGTGGTAACGCCATGGTGAAGGCTGCGTACTCATGTGGTAAACCAGCTCTTGGAGTAGGTGCCGGAAACGTTCCAGCTTATGTTGAAAAATCAGCAAACATCCGTCAAGCAGCACACGATATCGTCATGTCTAAATCATTTGATAATGGTATGGTCTGTGCATCTGAACAAGCGGTTATCATTGATAAAGAAATTTACGATGAATTTGTAGCAGAGTTCAAATCTTATCACACTTACTTTGTAAACAAAAAAGAAAAAGCCCTTCTTGAAGAATTCTGCTTTGGCGTGAAAGCAAACAGCAAAAACTGTGCTGGTGCGAAATTGAACGCTGACATCGTTGGTAAACCAGCAACTTGGATTGCAGAGCAAGCAGGATTTACAGTTCCAGAAGGAATAAACATTCTTGCTGCAGAATGTAAAGAAGTTGGTGAAAACGAGCCATTGACTCGTGAGAAATTGTCACCAGTTATCGCAGTTTTGAAATCTGAAAGCCGTGAAGATGGTATTACTAAGGCTCGTCAAATGGTTGAATTTAACGGTCTTGGACACTCAGCAGCTATCCACACAGCTGACGAAGAATTGACTAAAGAATTTGGTAAAGCTGTTAAAGCTATTCGTGTTATCTGTAACTCGCCTTCTACTTTCGGTGGTATCGGGGATGTTTACAATGCCTTCTTGCCATCATTGACACTTGGATGTGGTTCTTACGGACGCAACTCAGTTGGGGATAACGTTAGTGCCATTAACCTCTTGAATATCAAAAAAGTCGGAAGACGGAGAAATAACATGCAATGGATGAAACTTCCTTCAAAAACATACTTTGAACGTGATTCAATTCAATACCTTCAAAAATGTCGTGACGTTGAACGTGTCATGATCGTTACTGACCATGCCATGGTAGAGCTTGGTTTCCTTGATCGTATCATCGAACAACTTGACCTTCGTCGCAATAAGGTGGTTTACCAAATCTTTGCTGATGTAGAACCAGATCCAGATATCACAACTGTAAACCGTGGTACTGAGATTATGCGTGCCTTCAAACCAGATACAATCATCGCTCTTGGTGGTGGATCTCCAATGGATGCTGCTAAAGTAATGTGGCTCTTCTACGAACAACCAGAAGTGGACTTCCGTGATCTTGTTCAAAAATTTATGGATATCCGTAAACGTGCCTTCAAATTCCCATTGCTTGGTAAGAAGACTAAATTCATCGCGATTCCAACTACATCTGGTACAGGATCTGAAGTAACACCATTTGCCGTTATCTCTGATAAAGCAAACAACCGTAAATACCCAATCGCTGACTACTCATTGACACCAACTGTGGCAATCGTAGACCCTGCTTTGGTATTGACAGTTCCTGGATTTGTAGCTGCTGATACTGGTATGGACGTATTGACCCACGCGACTGAAGCTTACGTATCACAAATGGCTAGCGACTACACTGACGGTCTTGCGCTTCAAGCCATCAAGCTTGTATTTGAAAACCTTGAAAGCTCAGTTAAGAACGCAGACTTCCATTCACGTGAGAAAATGCATAACGCTTCAACAATCGCTGGTATGGCCTTTGCCAATGCCTTCCTAGGTATTTCTCACTCAATGGCTCATAAGATTGGTGCGCAATTCCACACAATCCACGGTCGTACAAATGCAATCTTGCTTCCATACGTCATCCGCTACAACGGTACACGTCCAGCTAAGACAGCAACATGGCCTAAGTACAACTACTACCGTGCAGATGAAAAATACCAAGATATCGCACGCATGCTTGGACTTCCAGCTTCTACTCCAGAAGAAGGTGTGGAATCTTACGCAAAAGCTGTCTACGAACTTGGTGAGCGCGTAGGTATCCAAATGAACTTCAAAGCACAAGGAATTGATGAAAAAGAATGGAAAGAACATTCTCGTGAATTGGCCTTCCTTGCTTATGAAGATCAATGTTCACCAGCTAACCCACGTCTTCCAATGGTTGACCACATGCAAGAAATCATCGAAGATTCTTACTATGGTTACAAAGAAAGACCAGGACGCCGTAAATAATTGTTTATCAGCCTAGAGGCAGGGATTTCCTGTCTCTTTTTTTGTAATTCTATTTGAAAAATGGTATAATCATCGCATATATTTATTTGAAAATCAAATCTTTTATAATCATACGAGGGGCTAATGAACAAGATAAATGAGTTAGGGGATAAAGTGCGACTTTTAAGAGAGGAGAAAGGACTTAGTCGTCCAGTTTTTTGCGGGGATGAGTCTGAATTATCAGTCCGTCAGTTGGTGAGGATCGAAAAAGGAGAATTTCGCCCGACGATAAAAACACTAGAATACATTGCAGAACGATTAGAAATTCCGTCCTACGTCTTGATGCCAGATTATAAGGAATTGCCTAAACGCTACCAAGAATTAAAGTACTTTCTTTTACATCATCCTGACTATGGAGACAAGGAGTTGCAGGAACAAAAGGAAGAATATTTCGATGAGATTTTTGAGAATTTTTATGATGATTTGCCACGTGATGAGAAAGTGCTAGTGGATTGTCTTCAAGCTATAGATGCAGTGAGAATGACTAGTAATTCTTTATATGGAAGCAGTGTGATTGAGGACAGTCTTCAAGACTTACTATCCAGAGATGTATATAGGGCTGAGGAATTGTTGAAATTGAGACTGTATTTTCTTTGTCAGTTAATGGATGGTTTAAACGAGGGTGAGATAAAAAAGTCTGAGCATGAAACTATTCTTTATTTTCATGACAAATTAAGTTCTCAGGTTGATAAGATAGAGTTCGATTGTTTGGACTTACTTAGAGACTCCTTGTTAGCTTCTTTAACTTGTATAGAGATTATGGGGTTGCTTCATTATTTTAAGAGGGCAGTCGAGACCTTAAATAAAATAGGGCAAAAAACACGAGATTTCCAAAAGCAACCGATTGTCTTGATGGTGGAGTGGAAATATTATCTTCAGACTGATTATAATACGGCAAAACAAAAGTATGAAGAAGCAAAAATGATGGCGAGGATGTTTGGCAATGAGAAGTTAATCGTTAGTTTAGATAAGGAATGGAGCGAAGACTTAGAAAGGTATTGTTAAATGCTTTATAGGAGTGACATTTCTGTCATTGAGGGAATGCCGCTTTTTTGTTACAATGAATTTTATACTCAATGAAAATCAAAGAGCAAACTAGGAAACTAGCCGCAGGCTGTACTTGAGTACGGCAAGGCGACGTTGACGTGGTTTGAATTTGATTTTCGAAGAGTATTACTTGATATACATCCAGAAGCAAACTAGGCAATAGAGAGAAAATTCTAAGCAGTAGGTTCATAGTGGCAATCAGTGCTGATGTAGCTTGAAGGATTTTCTATAAGTGTGATGTATGACGACAACAGTTTTAAACAAGGGGAAAAGAATGTCCATTTTATCCATTAGAAATATTTCAAAGTTTTACACTTTGGACGGTAAACATCAAGAGCAGGCTCTAAGAAATATAAACCTGCAGATTGCAAAAGGTAAAATTACAGCGATTTACGGTCCATCAGGCTGTGGCAAAACCAGTCTACTCAATATCATCAGCGGTTTAGATAGACAATATGAAGGAGATTTAGAGTTTAAAGGGGAATCCCTCCGTGACTTATCAGAGATTGAACTAACTCAATTTCGTAAAGATAAGATTGGATTTGTGTTTCAAAACTTTAACCTCATTCCTCATCAGTCTGTCTTGGACAATGTCAAGCTACCTCTCTATGTCAAAGATTTATCTGACAGGGAGATGACAATGATTGCAAAGGAGCAATTAAGTAACTTAGGCATGGAGCCTTTTGTAGCTAAAAATGTTAAACAACTTTCTGGTGGGCAAAAGCAACGTGTAGCAATCGCGCGTGCACTGGTAAATCAGCCAGATATGATTGTAGCAGATGAGCCAACGGGTTCGCTGGATTCTCAATCCCAAGAAATGGTATTGGAAGTGTTTAAAAAATTAGCCCAAACAGGGAAAACAGTATTGATCGTAACCCATAATCCAGAGGTTGCTGAATATGCAGATGTGATTATCAAAATGAAGGATGGTGAAGTCGTTGAAGAAGTCAAAAAATAAAGGATTATCATTGAAAAATAAATTCAAACTTTCTTTAAATAACTTTCTGGAAAGAAAGTGGCGTAACCTATTGATTGCGCTAGCAACCTCAATCGGTTTTGTAGGAGTCTTAATTTCTTTCGGCTTGGGAAATGCATTGATTTCGATGATTGATGAAAATACGAATGGAGGTCAAATCCCTTCTCAAGTTCAGATTGCTTTAAACACAAAAAATGTTGGACGAGGCTTTTTGAACCAAGATGATAAGAACTATATCACAGATACAGTTGGAAAAGAAGCTATTAAATATTTGGAGAGTCCTTTTGGGATGACCATGTCAAATATGACTATAGATGGGCAAAAAATGGATCTGAGTCAAACGATGCCTTCTTATGCTCAAGTAGTGAGTCTCTATGAGGATACAAGTATCTCTGTTAGTAGTAATGAGACGGACAAAGTGTTGGCTGGCTCCCTCTATACTGATGCAAATGAACAAGGCTTAACGATTCCAATCAGCTTACTAAAAAATTGGAATGAACAGACAGGAAAAAATCTGACAGCTAGTGATGTTATTGGCAAATCAGTCTCAGCAAGTATTGTAGAAAATGCTGCCGAAGCTAGCAAGACTGCTCAATTTCAAACAAAGATTGTGCGTGTGATCAATGATGAAGATGACATGGAGGACAGCAACAGTTTCATGCCGTCTCATCAAATGGAAACGATTTTGAAAGAGGCTGGATTTACAAAAGCTGTATCTTATTTTATCTTGGAACTCAAAGATCCATCACAGACAAAAACGGTAACAGAAGAATTACAGAAAAATAAGAAGTATACTGTTCTTTCTCAACAGAAGGTTCTTGATATTGTGATTACCTTTATTCGTGTCATTCAGGGATTGTTGATTGTGCTTTCCTCACAAGCTATTGTGGTAGCAGCGGTCATGATTGGTATTATCATTTACATCAATATCATGCAACGTTCTAAGGAAATAGGTGTCATGAAGGCAGTTGGTTATCAAAATCGTGATGTCAAAGGAATTTTTATTTACGAGGCTATCTGGATTGTAGGAATCGCCTTGCTACTGGCCTTTTTGGTTGCACAAGGGGTGGGAAGTTTGGCGAATGCGGTTGTAAATCACTTTTACCCATCCATCACGAAGGTTTTTGAATTAAATTTGTTATCTGTTTTAGGAACTCTAGCTTTCGCTCTATTACTTGGTTATGTCTCAGCCTACTTCCCAGCGCGTAAAATTAGTAAAATGGATCCTGTAGAATCGCTACGATATGAATAGTAAGGAAGTTCTTGATTTATAGCCTTAAAAAGAAACTAACATAGAAAAACAATGCCCGTACTTGCAATTAAACTTAAATAGTTATATAATAGGTTTGTTGAAAGGTGATTTGTAGTGATTCAAGTTACTCTTTTCACAATAAAAATTTCATGATTTTCATAAGGAGGAAATCACTAATGGTAGTTAAAGTTGGTATTAACGGTTTCGGACGTATCGGTCGTCTTGCTTTCCGTCGTATCCAAAACGTAGAAGGTGTTGAAGTTACTCGTATCAACGACCTTACAGATCCAGTTATGCTTGCACACTTGTTGAAATACGACACAACTCAAGGTCGTTTCGACGGTACTGTTGAAGTTAGAGAAGGTGGATTTGAAGTTAACGGTAAATTCATCAAAGTTTCTGCTGAACGTGATCCAGAACAAATCGACTGGGCTAACGACGGTGTAGAAATCGTTCTTGAAGCTACTGGTTTCTTTGCTAAGAAAGCAGCTGCTGAAAAACACTTGCACGCTGGTGGAGCTAAAAAAGTTGTTATCACTGCTCCTGGTGGAAACGACGTTAAAACAGTTGTATTCAACACTAACCACGACGTTCTTGACGGTACTGAAACAGTTATCTCAGGTGCTTCATGTACTACAAACTGCTTGGCTCCAATGGCTAAAGCTCTTCAAGATAACTTTGGTGTTGTTGAAGGATTGATGACTACTATCCACGCTTACACTGGTGACCAAATGATCCTTGACGGACCACACCGTGGTGGTGACCTTCGTCGTGCTCGCGCTGGTGCTGCAAACATCGTTCCTAACTCAACTGGTGCTGCAAAAGCTATCGGTCTTGTAATCCCAGAATTGAACGGTAAACTTGACGGATCTGCACAACGCGTTCCAACTCCAACTGGATCAGTTACTGAATTGGTAGCAGTTCTTGAAAAGAACGTTACTGTTGATGAAGTGAACGCAGCTATGAAAGCAGCTTCAAACGAATCATACGGTTACACAGAAGATCCAATCGTATCTTCAGATATCGTAGGTATGTCTTACGGTTCATTGTTTGACGCAACTCAAACTAAAGTTCTTGACGTTGACGGTAAACAATTGGTTAAAGTTGTATCATGGTACGACAACGAAATGTCATACACTGCACAACTTGTTCGTACTCTTGAATACTTCGCAAAAATCGCTAAATAATTCATGAGTCGATAAAAAGCAAGGCCTCTGGTCTTGCTTTTTAAATATTAAAAAATGGATGACGCTATCATCCATTCTTTTTTAATTCTTTTTCAAAAGTATCTGATAGGGTAGTGAAGCTTAATTTCTCTAGAGTAAGCGGATGGGTAAAGGACAGTCGAAAGGCATGAAGCATAAGCCGACTTGTTTTTGATTTACTATTATAGAGAGGGTCGCCTAAAATAGGGAAGTTATGATGCGAAAGGTGCACACGAATCTGATGGGTTCGCCCTGTCTTTAGCTTGCAACGAACCAAGGAAGTCTTGTTTGGAAATTGCTTTAATCTGCTTACATGCGTTTCGGCATATTGCCCATTTTTTGTATCAACTACTCGTTTTCTGCGATCATGGCGATCACGTCCGATTTTGTCTTTGAAAACAAGTTCTTTGCTGCTGATATTTCCATCAACTAGTGCCCAATATTCCCTAGAAATCTCTTTTTTCTCCAGTAAGCGATTGAGAATAGGCAGGATAAAAGGATTTTTGGCAAAGAGAATCAAGCCACTGGTTTCCATGTCCAGACGATGAATGACATAACAGGTCTGGCCAACGTAGGCACTGACATGGTTAAGAAGAGCAATTTCGTTTGGTTGGTTACCGTGTGTTTTCATACCCTCAGGTTTGTTTACAATAATCAAGTGTTGATCTTGATAAACTTCCTGAATAAGGTTTGGGTTGCCCCAAGGAATTTCTTTTTCGGGATAATCTTCCTCGTCAAAAGTCAATTGGCAAACATCTCCAGGATTTACCGTCTCGTTCCAATGAACTTCTCGCTGATTAATCAAAAGGTGTTTCTTGATTCTCAAAAAATGACGGATTTTTCTAGGGATGAGGAGTTGCTCCTCAAGTAATTGCTTTACCGTCATTTGAGGTAGAGAGTCTGGTAATGTAAATGTGAATTGCATACAGATATTGTAACAAAAAAAGCCCTATTTGGATAGGAAATAGCTAAATTCTTGTCTTCCTATGATGAAGATGATAAAATAAACGCATGAAATTAGATAAATTATTCGAGAAATTTCTTTCTCTTTTTAAAAAAGAAACAAGTGAATCAGAGGATTCGGGGTCTACTAGCTTGCGTCGTTCTCGCAGTGATCGAAAAAAATTAGCCCAAGTGGGTCCGATTCGAAAATTCTGGCGTCGCTATCATCTAACAAAGATTGTCCTTATACTAGGTTTGAGTGCAGGCTTGCTAGTTGGAACCTATTTGTTTGCTGTAGCTAAGTCAACCAATGTCAATGATTTGCAAAATGCCTTGAAAACTCGAACTCTCATTTTTGACCGTGAAGAAAAGGAGGCTGGTGCCTTGTCTGGTCAAAAAGGAACTTATGTTGAATTGACTGATATCAGTAAAAATTTGCAGAATGCCGTTATTGCGACAGAAGACCGTTCTTTTTATAAAAATGATGGGATTAACTATGGTCGTTTCTTCTTGGCGATTGTAACTGCTGGTCGTTCAGGTGGTGGTTCTACTATTACCCAACAGCTGGCTAAAAATGCCTATCTGTCGCAGGATCAAACTGTTGAGAGAAAAGCGAAAGAATTTTTCCTTGCTTTAGAATTAACAAAAAAATATAGTAAGGATCAAATTCTAACCATGTACCTTAACAACGCTTATTTTGGAAATGGTGTGTGGGGTGTAGAAGATGCGAGTAAGAAATACTTTGGAGTTTCTGCATCAGAAGTGAGTTTGGATCAAGCTGCGACTCTGGCAGGTATGCTCAAAGGGCCGGAATTGTATAATCCTTTGAATTCTGTAGAAGATTCTACTAATCGTCGCGATACTGTTTTGCAAAATATGGTTGCAGCGGGTTATATTGATAAAAGCCAAGAAACCGAAGCTACGGGAGTTGATATGACTTCGCAATTGCACGATAAGTATGAAGGAAAAATTTCAGATTACCGCTATCCTTCTTACTTTGATGCGGTGGTTAACGAAGCCGTTTCCAAGTATAATCTAACAGAGGAAGAAATTGTCAATAATGGCTACCGCATTTACACAGAGCTGGACCAAAACTATCAAGCAAATATGCAGGTTGTCTATGAAAATAAAGCTCTATTTCCGAGGGCAGAGGATGGAACATTTGCTCAATCAGGAAGTGTCGCTCTCGAACCGAAAACAGGGGGAGTTCGTGGAGTTGTCGGTCAAGTTGCTGACAATGATAAAACTGGATTCCGGAATTTCAACTATGCAACTCAATCAAAACGTAGCCCTGGCTCTACAATTAAGCCTTTAGTTGTTTATACGCCAGCAGTTGAGGCAGGTTGGGCTTTGAATAAGCTCTTGGATAACCATACCATGCAGTATAACAGCTATAAGGTTGATAACTATGCAGGAATCAAAACGAGTCGAGAAGTTCCTATGTATCAAGCCTTGGCAGAATCGCTTAATCTGCCTGCTGTTGCCACTGTTAATGATTTGGGCGTTGATAAGGCTTTTGAGGCGGGCGAAAAATTCGGACTCAACATGGAAAAGGTCGATCGTGTTCTTGGTGTCGCCTTGGGAAGCGGTGTTGAAACCAACCCTCTTCAAATGGCTCAAGCATATGCTGCCTTTGCAAATGAAGGTTTAATGCCGGAAGCTCATTTTATTAGTAGAATTGAAAATGCTAGTGGTCAGGTCATTGCGAGCCATAAAAATTCACAAAAACGGGTGATTGATAAGTCTGTAGCTGACAAGATGACCAGTATGATGTTGGGAACATTTACAAACGGAACAGGTATTAGTTCATCGCCTGCAGACTATGTCATGGCAGGGAAAACTGGTACAACCGAAGCAGTTTTCAATCCGGAATACACAAGTGACCAGTGGGTAATTGGTTATACTCCGGATGTGGTGATTAGTCATTGGCTTGGTTTTCCGACCACTGATGAAAATCACTATCTAGCAGGATCTACTTCAAATGGTGCAGCCCATGTCTTTAGAAACATTGCCAATACCATTTTACCTTATACACCAGGAAGTACCTTTACGGTTGAAAATGCTTATAAGCAAAATGGAATTGCACCAGCTAACACAAAAAGACAAGTACAAACCAATGATAATAGCCAGACAGATGATAATTTGTCTGATATTCGAGGACGTGCGCAAAGTCTAGTAGATGAGGCTAGCCGGGCTATCTCAGATGCGAAGATTAAGGAAAAGGCACAAACAATATGGGATTCGGTAGTCAATCTATTTCGCTAAGATGCTTGTCAAAGCCTAGCTTTCTTGTTATAATAGATAAGATGGAGGCGTTATGGCACTAAAAAAAGCAAGCCTAGCTTGTGCGGTTTGTGGTTCTAGAAACTATTCAATCAAGATTAGTGGAAACCCCAAGCCTACACGACTAGAAGTAAATAAATTTTGTAAGCATTGTGGTAAGTACACTACACACAGAGAAACGAGATAGGAGAGAGCGATGCGTTTTATTGGAGATATTTTTAGACTTCTTAAAGACACAACATGGCCAACTCGCAAGGAAAGCTGGAGAGATTTTCGTTCTATCATGGAATACACAGCTTTCTTTGTAGTAATTATTTACATTTTTGACCAGTTGATTGTTTCAGGTTTGATTCGATTTATTAACATTTTTTAGAAGGTTAGTGGAGTTAATTACACTAGAAATCTTCTATTTATGAAAGGAAATATCATGGATAGTTTTGATAAAGGATGGTTTGTCTTACAAACTTATTCTGGTTATGAAAATAAGGTAAAAGAAAATCTATTACAACGTGCACAAACCTACAATATGTTGGATAATATTCTACGCGTTGAAATTCCAACACAAACAGTGCAAGTTGAAAAAAATGGAAAGAGAAAAGAAGTAGAAGAAAATCGCTTTCCAGGTTATGTTCTTGTAGAAATGGTGATGACAGATGAAGCTTGGTTTGTTGTTCGAAACACACCAAATGTTACAGGATTTGTCGGATCACACGGGAACAGATCAAAACCAACTCCATTATTGGAACAAGAAATTCGTGACATTTTGATATCTATGGGACAAACTGTTCAAGAATTTGACTTCGATGTTGAGGTTGGTCAAACTGTACGTATTATTGATGGTGCTTTTGCAGACTACACTGGTAAGATTACAGAAATTGATAATAACAAAGTAAAAATGATTATCTCTATGTTTGGTAATGACACAGTTGCAGAAGTAAACCTAAACCAAATTGCGGAATTATAACCCTGAGAGAGGCCCGTCCTCTCTTTTTTGTGCAGTTTAGGAGATAAAGAGAACAGAATGGATGAAATGTGCCAAAAGTGTGTTTGAATCTGTTAGACTGTACACAGAAAGGGGAAGACTATGCTTAAAGAATTGTATGAAGAAGTCCAGGGGAGTGTGTACAAGTGTAGAAATGAATATTACTTGCATTTATGGGAACTATCGGATTGGGACCAAGAGGGCATGATTTGCTTATATGAATTGATTAGTAGAGAAGAAGGGCTAGTAGAAGATATCCCACGCTTACGTAAATATTTCAAAACAAAGTTTCGAAATCGAATTTTAGACTATATCCGTAAGCAAGAAAGTCAAAAACGAAGATATGATAAAGAGCTTTATGAAGAAGTGGGTGAGATAAGTCATCGTATAAGTGAGGGAGGTCTCTGGCTAGATGACTATTATCTCTTTCATGAAACACTAAGAGATTATAGAAACAAACAAAGTAAAGAGAAACAAGAAGAACTAGAACGCGTCTTAAGATATGAACGCTTCCGAGGGCGTCAAAGAGTCCTAAGGGACTTACGTATTGTGTTTAAAGAGTTTGACATCCGTACTCATTAGGAATTCATGCAAAAAAGTAAAAAAGTTTAAAAAAGGTGTTGACAAAGTTTGAAAAGACTGTATAATAGTAAGAGTTGAAAATAACAACTCTGGTCCGTTGGTCAAGGGGTTA
>CAUPXP010000015.1:0-29808 GCA_963515455.1 Streptococcus mitis
CTTCTTCCCAAGATTCTTATCGAAATGAGCACAATAACAATAAGGATTTTAAAAAGATAGAGTGGCTGGAAAGACAGTTGTAAATCATCATTTGAAAAGTAGCTAGTTGTAAGACTGGCTGCTTTTTTATTTATAGAACCAAACCACTAGAATCTACGAACATTCCTTGCAAATAGTTTACAAAAATAGTATACTGGATTTATTGGTTTTGAAAACGTTTGCGTAAAATTTGAATTAGAACTTAAGGAGACAAATTAATGGAATTAAGTGCTATTTACCACAGACCAGGGTCGGAGTATGCCTATCTTTATAAGGATAAGAAACTCCATATTCGGATTCGTACTAAGAAAGGGGATATTGAAAGCATCAACTTGCATTATGGGGATCCTTTTATCTTTATGGAGGAGTTTTATCAGGATACAAAGGAAATGGCCAAGATAACTTCTGATGCCTTATTTGATTATTGGCAGGTTGAAGTGTCAGTTGACTTTGCACGTATCCAGTATCTCTTTGAACTCAAGGATACAGAAGGCCAAAGTATTTTGTATGGCGATAAAGGGTGTGTGGAAAATTCTCTAGAAAATCTTCATGCCATTGGAAACGGATTTAAGTTGCCTTATCTTCATGAGATTGATGCATGCCTGATTCCTGACTGGGTTTCAAATACGGTGTGGTATCAGATATTTCCTGAGAGATTTGCTAATGGAAATGCTCGATTAAACCCAGAAGGGACTTTAGACTGGGATTCATCTGTCACACCTAAGAGTGATGATTTCTTTGGTGGTGATTTACAGGGGATTATTGACCATCTGGATTACTTGCAAGACTTGGGAATTACTGGACTTTATCTTTGTCCTATCTTTGAATCTACGAGCAATCATAAGTACAATACGACAGATTACTTTGAAATTGACCGTCATTTTGGAGACAAGGAGACATTTCGGGAGCTGGTCGAGCAAGCGCATCAGCGAGGTATAAAAATCATGCTGGATGCTGTATTTAATCATATTGGTTCGCAATCGCCTCAATGGCAAGATGTTATCGAAAACGGTGAGGAGTCTGCTTATAAGGATTGGTTCCATATACAACAATTCCCAGTGACGACTGATAAGCTTGCTAATAAGAGAGAGTTACCCTATCATGCTTTTGGTTTTGAGGACTATATGCCTAAGCTAAATACAGCCAATCCAGAGGTCAAGGACTATCTATTAAAGGTTGCGACTTATTGGATTGAAGAGTTTGATATCGATGCTTGGCGTTTGGATGTGGCTAATGAGATTGACCATCAATTCTGGAAGGATTTTCGCAAGGCAGTTCTAGCTAAAAAGCCTGATCTTTATATTTTAGGAGAAGTCTGGCATACGTCTCAGCCTTGGCTAAATGGAGATGAGTTCCATGCGGTCATGAATTATCCTTTATCTGATAGCATCAAGGACTATTTCTTACGAGGTGTTAAGAAGACAGACCAGTTCATCGATGAAATCAATGGCCAATCTATGTATTACAAACAACAGATTTCAGAGGTTATGTTTAATCTCTTGGATTCGCATGATACAGAACGAATCTTGTGGACGGCAAATGAAGACGTTCAACTGGTCAAATCAGCCCTAGCCTTTCTCTTTTTACAAAAAGGAACACCCTGCATCTATTACGGAACAGAGCTTTCCTTGACCGGAGGACCAGACCCAGATTGTCGACGTTGTATGCCTTGGGAACGTGTATCGAGTGACAATGATATGCTTAACTTTATGAAGAAGCTGATTAATATTAGAAAACAAGCGTCAGCAACCATTCAGCATGGTAAGTATAGTCTCCAAGAAATCAAACCTGATCTAGTAGCTTTGGAATGGAAATACGATGGACAAATTCTTAAAGCTATCTTTAACCAATCAAAAGAAGATTATCTTTTAGAGAAGGAAACCGTAGCACTAGCAAGCAATTGCCAAGAATCGGAGAATCAGTTTGTCATCTCTCCAAAAGGATTTGTGATTTTTCATTAAAGAGCAATTAAGAGTGACAGGAAAGTTGTAGTATAGAGAGCATTTTACAAACTGATTATTTGTCGTCTTGCTACAATTGGTATATAATTTAAGGTAAAGAAAATAGGAGGATTTATCGAATGGAATTAAAAGATTTTACAGAAAAAGAACAGGAAATGATTAAGAAGGGGCTGACTACGTCTAAGATTAGTGACAAGGAAACTGCTGAGAAGATTCTTGCGCTAGTACCACAAGACTTGATTAAGCGAATCCCGTTTTTCGTCAGAAAACATGCAACAACACGTACGATCAAACGCATTTCAATTGAACACCCTGAACTCTACGCTGCAGCTCAAACAAGTGGTGAAATTCCAGAAAAAGAACGAGAAGAACTACGTCAGATTATCACGACTATCTTTGAACAAAAGATGAATAAGCATAGCATTAAGTAAGATTTACATCAATTAAATCATAATGTATCAACTGAGCAATGTAAAGATTAATTCAACCATAATAGTTGAAAATGTATAAAGTAAAGGAGAGCAAATTTGTTCTCTTTTTTATTTGAAGTTTTGGTAAATTATATGAAAACTATGACTAAGATTATTAATTTGTCTAATATAATTTAACCTTGGTTCAAAATCTGTTAAAATAGTGGCATTAATAACTTTTCAGAACTATAATATTTATTTACTCTGATAGAGATTGTTACGGGAGTGAATTATCCCGCCATTGTAATTACCGTAATGATTTGTTATAATATGACAAAGGAGGAAATCAGATGGTAGTAAAAACAAGAAAACAAGGAAATTCAATCACCATTACGATTCCAAGTGAATTTAATATTCCAAGTGGTGTTAAATACGAAGCGAAATTGTTACCAAGTGGTGAAATTATCTTTACTCCTGAAGAATTGGATCAGCAGGTTTCTTATATATCTGATGATGCCTTTGACTTAAATTTAGATAAAATATTTGATGAATACGACGATGTTTTCAAAGCTTTGGTGGAAAAATGACAATCTATCTAACAGAAAAGCAAATTGAAAAAATAAATGCTTTAGCAATTCAACGGTATTCTCCAAATGAGAAAATTCAAACGGTTAGTCCTTCGGCTTTAAATATGATTGTTAATTTACCAGAACAATTTGTTTTTGGGAAGCCTCTTTATCCAACAATTTTTGATAAAGCAACGATACTATTTGTCCAATTGATAAAGAAGCATGTTTTTGCCAATGCTAATAAACGAACTGCTTTCTTCGTTTTGGTGAAATTTCTACAGTTAAATCATTATCGTTTTTCTGTAACGGTTGAAGAAGCGGTAAATATGTGTGTAACTATCGCAGTAGAGTCCTTAACAGATGAAAGCTTAACCACTTACGCCAAATGGGTCTCTGAACATTCGTTTAGAATTATTGGAAAAAATTAAGCTCAACTATTCAATTCTTGTAAGTATAAATAAAGAGACTATATTAGAAATCTATAATGCAAAAACGAATATTGTCTCTTTTTTTGATGGGTGAGAATTTTCGGCGTCTTCCTATATTTCATATAGCAAAAAACGAACAGGCTCTTTTTCTGTCATTCAGAAGAGAACTTGTTCGTTTTTATCTTGCTTTTTAAAACACGCGATACACATAGGGATTCTCTGGTTTATCGACTTTGGTAAAGCTATCGATTTCCAAGGTTGGGAGGTTTTGTTTGAGTTCTTTATGATAGTGATTGACCAGTTTTCCTTTGGCCGTTATCCAAGTGTTATTTTCATACTGACGGGTATTTCCCTTGGTCAGTAATCCATAGACACCAGAATCTGCGATACAGTGAATAATGCCGAAGCGGAACAGAAATTGGCTATTGGCATGACTGGGGTCGTTATAGACAAAGCCTGTGAACTGGACTGTCTTGCCCTCGAATTCATCTGGATAGTCGTAGATAGCCTCCATGACTTCCATATAGTTTTCGTTAGTAATATAAATGCTATCTTGGGACAAGTATTTATCCGCCGCAGTTCGCATTTCCTTTTCATAGGCTGATTTTGAAAAATAAGAACTGGTATCTGGTTTCAAATATTGGCTTGTCGTCCCTTCACTTGTCTGAATGGCTTGATCCGTGCCTTCTGATAAGGGGAAATGATAGCCTTTGGCAGAAACGGTCTGAGAATCCAAGCTAACAGTTGGAAAAGTTAAGCCGACGACAATAGGAATAGCCAGAAGAGCAATACTCGTCATCTTGGCCAATCGACTGTTCAGATGACTGTGGGTTTTGACTTGCTTCATCCAGATATACAATTGAACAATAGCCAAGATAAAGGAAAGTACCATAGAAATATAGGCCAAATAGGAATAGTGCATGTTGATGTACTGGTTTAATTTGCCCGACAGATGAAGATAAATGGTCAGTTCAAAATAGCCAGCTAAAACTAAAAATCGAATCATAAGATGACTCCAATCAAGAGAGAATAGACTAAGACGACAAGAGTCACAATCGTTATGAAGTGACTGATAAATCGTGCTTTCAAGTAATTTTTCATCATGAGAATATTTTTGATATCCAGCATTGGGCCAATCACCAGAAAGGCCAGAACTGGTGCCAAGCCGAAACTTGAGAGAAGAGAAGCACCGATAAAGGCATCGGCCTCACTACAGAGCGAAAGAAGAAAGGCCAAAAGCATCAAGAGCAAGATGGCAAAAAGAGGGGTCGCACTGATAGAGGTCAGAATCCGTGTCGGAACATAGACCTGTATAACAGAAGCAAAGAGGCAGCCAAATACTAAATAACGTCCTGTATCAAAAAATTCATCAATGGCCTGCACAAAGACCTGAAAAACTTTTTTTGCAGGGCTCAAGCGAGAAAAATCATGTTCATGACAAGCCAGACGATTTTCTTTTTGAATTGGTTCTTGCCAGAAAAATCCTAGAAAAATCCCAAGTATCACAGCTACAAGAATGGAACCCAGAGCTCGTAACAGGGCGATATGGAAGGAGTTGCCAAAGGCAGAATAGGTCGCAAAGAGAACAATGGGATTGATAACAGGTGCTGTTACAAGAAAGGGAACAGCCGTGTAACTGGGGACCTTCTTTTCCAGAAAACGATTGATAATGGGGACGATTCCACATTCACAAGAAGGGAAAAGTATCCCAACGAAGGTTCCAAAAAAGATTCTCCCCCAACGATTTCGAGGGAGAAAATGATAAACCTTTTCAGGTGTGATATAAACCTCAATCAGTCCTGAAACAATACTTCCGATCAGAACGAAGGGAAGGGCTTCAATGATAATGGAGAGGAAAATAGCCCCAGTCTGAAGCACACTAGATGGGAGTTGTTGGAAAGCAGTCATCTAGTTTTTCTTTTCTGCTTTGTCTTTTTTCTCTTTGTCATCAGGGAAAGTGACCTGTTTCAAATCTGGGAGTTTAGCAAATTCTTCAAACATCTTGTCCAAGTCGTCTCGTTTTGTAAATTTTACAGCCATAGGTGTACCTCGATTCTAAATTCTACCTCTATTATACTATTATTTTGAGGAAAAGGGAAAAGTTAAAATTGAGTATCTAACGAATAATAGAGCTTGATATATCCTAATATACACCATGATTGTGATATAATAGTTGTGGAATAACGGAGGAAATGATGGAACACGAAAAAATCGGTCAGGTGACCGACGAAGTAAAAGAAATTTTTAATATTGTTCTTGGAGCGAGCGACATAAAAGTCAACAAAGACGGTTTGAGAAGCCATATGATAAAACGCCATCACAATGATGTGATTCATCATATCGAAGATCTGGAACTCATACTAAGTAATCCAGATTTCGTTGGGGTCAATCCACGAGAGAAAGATGCTAGTTTTGAATATGTTAAAAGATTTGATGATAATGTTCTTGTTGCCATCAAGTTACATAAAAGTGGCGATTTCTTTTATGTTCCGACCATGTATCGCTTACAAGATTTCAAGTTACAAAGTCGTATTAAGTCTGGTAGATTGAGAAAGCTTGACAAAAAAAGTAGATAGTGCTAGAATAACATTAACGAAAGACATTTGAGGGCAGAAAGGTTCCTGCCGCACCTTGAAAAAGGTATCTGAGATGCTGGGTACACCGACCAGCCAAGTGTCCGTTATTTCAAAGGAGGGAGCTTAAATGCTCCTTTTTTGTTTAAAAATTTCAAAAAAGATTATCCCCACCGCAGGCTCAGGCTTGCGATTTTTTTTATTTCTCAAAAACATGCATTTTGAACGATTAGAAACAGCAATCTAAATCCTATTCTTCACCACAACAATTAGGATAAATAATTTTTAACACGAGGGTCTCCCTTCACCAAATTTGAGTCTGCCTATCCCTTGACTATCCTTTCACAAACGAGTCGCTTATTCAATTATAAGTTTACGTGCTCCTAGTCACCGTTAGTTGTGCTTGATGGAAAGAATGACACCTATAAATATGCGAGGTAGTAGCTATACCACTCACTTATTCACCTTCCCGTGATTTGTAGTAGTGATAGGCTTTCTCACTATTATTATAAAACAAAATAAAGAGCACAACACTTTTTCATTCTGTGTTGTGCCTTGAGTGAAACGAAAGGAATTAATTATAAAAATTTGAAAAGTCAATGTGTTATTCCAGGTCAGGAACATCTTCCAGAACTGGCTATTATGTCTGATCCATTAAATACTTTTGATGTCATGGATTGGTTAAAAAAAGGTGGCAATGCTCTCTAAGTACAAGTTATTGCACTATAGAATATAAATCTATTCCCCAACTTATGTTTTAAAATTGTAAGAGATAATTTGAATAATATTAGCTTGTGGTATAATAGATTCATGGATAAAAAATATGAAAAAATCTCCCAGGATTTGGGAGTGACGTTAAAGCAAATTGATACCGTTCTAAGTTTGACAGCTGAAGGGGCGACTATTCCCTTTATCGCGCGTTATCGAAAGGACATGACTGGTAGTCTGGATGAGGTGGCGATTAAGGCCATTATTGACTTGGATAAAAGTCTGACAAATCTAAATGACCGCAAGGAAGCTGTTTTGGCTAAGATTCAAGAACAAGGCAAGTTGACCAAGGAGTTGGAAGAAGCTATCTTAGCAGCCGAAAAATTAGCAGATGTAGAAGAACTCTATCTTCCTTACAAGGAAAAACGTCGGACCAAGGCAACCATTGCCCGTGAAGCCGGACTCTTCCCACTTGCTCGCTTAATCTTGCAGAATGTAGCGGACTTAGAGAAAGAGGCTGAAAAGTTTGTCTGTGAAGGATTTGCGACTGGCAAGGAAGCCTTGTCTGGTGCAGTTGATATCTTGGTCGAAGCTTTATCGGAAGATGTGACCTTACGTTCCATGACTTATCAGGAAGTGCTGAGACACTCTAAACTCACTTCGCAAGTCAAGGATGAAAGTCTTGATGAAAAGCAGGTTTTTCAGATTTATTATGATTTTTCAGAGACGGTTGGAACTATGCAGGGTTATCGTACCTTGGCCCTCAATCGTGGGGAGAAGCTAGGTGTCTTGAAGGTCGGTTTTGAACATGCGACGGACCGTATTCTAGCTTTCTTTGCTGCTCGTTTTAAGGTCAAAAACGCCTATATAGATGAAGTGGTTCAGCAATCTGTTAAGAAAAAAGTCTTGCCTGCTATCGAGCGTCGTATTCGTACAGAATTAACTGAGAAAGCAGAAGAAGGAGCTATCCAACTCTTTTCGGACAATCTACGCAATCTCCTCTTGGTTGCTCCGCTGAAAGGGCGCGTGGTTCTAGGATTTGACCCTGCCTTTCGTACAGGTGCCAAGCTAGCTGTCGTGGATGCAACTGGGAAAATGCTGACAACTCAGGTCATTTATCCTGTCAAACCAGCATCAGCTCGTCAAATCGAAGAAGCTAAGAAAGATTTGGCAGATTTGATTGGTCAATACGGCGTGGAAATTATTGCTATCGGAAATGGTACTGCCAGTCGTGAAAGTGAATCCTTTGTGGCGGAAGTTCTGAAAGATTTCCCTGAAGTCAGCTATGTTATCGTCAATGAAAGTGGCGCTTCGGTCTATTCTGCCAGTGAACTTGCTCGTCAGGAGTTTCCAGACTTGACCGTTGAAAAGCGATCGGCTATCTCTATCGCCCGTCGCTTGCAAGATCCCCTTGCCGAATTGGTCAAAATTGATCCTAAGTCAATCGGTGTCGGTCAATACCAGCATGATGTCAGTCAGAAGAAACTATCTGAGAGTCTGGACTTTGTTGTCGATACAGTGGTTAACCAAGTCGGTGTCAATATTAATACGGCCAGTCCAGCTCTTCTTTCCCACGTAGCTGGACTCAATAAAACTATCTCTGAAAATATCGTCAAGTACCGTGAAGAAGAAGGAAAAATCACTTCACGAGCTCAAATTAAGAAAGTTCCCCGTCTGGGAGCCAAGGCCTTTGAGCAGGCAGCTGGTTTCCTTCGTATCCCTGAAAGTAGCAATATCCTTGATAATACAGGGGTTCACCCAGAGAACTATACTGCTGTTAAGGAGCTCTTCAAACGCTTGGACATCAAGGACTTGAATGAAGTGGCCCAAAGCAAACTCAAGTCGCTTTCAGTCAAGGAAATGGCGCAAGAGCTAGACCTTGGTCCAGAAACTCTTAAAGATATCATTGCTGACCTTCTCAAACCAGGTCGAGATTTCCGTGATTCCTTTGACGCACCTGTGCTTCGCCAAGATGTCCTAGATATCAAGGATTTAGTGGTTGGTCAGAAGCTAGAGGGTGTGGTGCGTAATGTAGTTGACTTTGGTGCCTTCGTTGACATCGGAATTCATGAGGACGGTTTGATCCATATTTCCCATATGAGCCGCAAATTTATCAAACATCCTAGCCAAGTGGTGTCCGTCGGAGATTTGGTAACAGTTTGGGTCAAGAAAATTGATACTGAACGTGAAAAAGTCAATCTGTCGCTCCTCGCTCCAAATGAAACTGACTGATTACGTTAAGCAGGTTTCACTTGAAGACTTCGGCAGACCTTTTATCCATCATGTCCAGTGGAATTCTCGTCTACGTTCGACAGGTGGGCGATTTTTCCCAAAAGATGGGCATCTGGATTTTAATCCCAAGGTTTATCAGGAACTGGGGTTGGACGTTTTTAGGAAAATTGTCCGACATGAACTCTGTCATTATCACCTCTATTTTCAAGGGAAGGGCTATCAACACAAGGATCGGGATTTTAAGGAACTGTTGAAAGCAGTGGATGGATTACGATTTGTACCATCCTTGCCCAATAGTAACTCCAAGCCAATCAAGCTCTATCGTTGCCAATCCTGCCAGCAAACTTATCAGCGTAAGCGTAGGATTGATACCAAACGCTATCGCTGTGGACTTTGTCGAGGAAAGTTGCTATTAGTAAATCAGCCTGAGGACTGATGAAAGCCGAGCCTATCCGTGATATACTATGACTAACCTAGCAGAAAGAGGAAATATCATGAACAGTAAATTTTATAAAATGAGACGAAATCGCATGATTTCAGGAGTTTTGGCAGGTTTGTCAGACAAGTGGAACTTTGATGTTACCCTTGTTCGTTTTCTATTTGCTATTTTTACAGTCGCAAACTTTGGACTTGGCGTGATTATCTATATCATCCTAGCTTCTATCATGCCAACCAAGGAAGAAATCGAAGCAGAAATGTACGGAACAGGCCCACGAAAACGCAAAGAAGCCCAAGCCATTGACGATAATGAAGGCTGGTTTTGGTGAGGTTCTACAAAAGATCTGGAATACGCAAAAAGCTTTAAATCAATAGTCTAAATTACTTGATTTAAAGCTTTTTTACTTTTAATAATATTTTTCCAGATTCATCTACAAACTAAAAATATTATTTTGAACTTAGATTTCTAATCTGATTTTTCATGCTGAGACAATACATTTTTTGATAAATGATGGATACTGATAACAACTGATAGCCAGCAAATAGCATAAGCAGTAGCTGTAAATTCTGTACCGATAAAGTATGTTTTTTCAACTAAGAGCTGACCGATGAATGGAGAGAGGAGATAGAGAAGTCCGATGAGTATATGTTCTTTGTGTTTCATTAAAGCGCCCCTTCTTTCCTTATAGGTAGTTCGATTTGAAAGTGTTGAATTTAATGGTATGTTATCTAGGTAAGCTTACTCAAATGTTAGTTCCCGCTTCCTCCTTTCCAAAGTAAGCCTTTTCACACTTATATTTTACAATTTTAAAAATAGAAAATCAAATCATTTTATAAGTAATTTTGCCTACATTTCCCTCAATCTTACAAAAATGTAAGATTAAAGTCTTTTTTGTAAGGTTAGGTTATGGCAAGCAGTCTTTTTTTGATGTAAACTAGACTCATAAAGAATAAAGGAGTAACATCATGAAACAAATCTTACAGAAGAAAACAAGAAAACCAAGCCACAAAGATATCGAGCGTGTTCATCTGGGATGCGCTATGATGCAAGCAACATTTCATTTGATGGGATATTAAGAAAGGAGATTCTCATGACACTTTTAGATGTAAAACACGTTCAAAAAATTTATAAAACTCGTTTTCAGGGCAACCAAGTAGAGGCCCTCAAGGATATTCACTTTACCGTGGAGAAGGGTGACTACGTTGCCATCATGGGTGAGTCTGGTTCTGGTAAATCAACTCTTCTCAATATTCTAGCTATGCTGGATAAGCCAACTCGTGGGCAGGTTTACTTGAATGGAACTGACACCGCAACCATTAAAAATTCACAGGCTTCTAGCTTCCGTCGTGAAAAATTGGGATTTGTCTTCCAAGATTTTAACTTGCTAGATACTCTGTCTGTTAAAGACAATATCTTGCTTCCACTTGTACTGTCAAGAAGACCCATTACGGAGATGATGAAGAAATTGGTGGTGACAGCTGAGAATCTAGGCATCAACCAATTGCAAGAGAAGTACCCTTACGAGATTTCTGGTGGTCAGAAACAGCGTGTAGCAGTAGCCCGCGCCATCATCACAGAACCTGAAATTCTCCTTGCGGATGAGCCAACAGGAGCCCTTGACTCCAAATCATCTGCAGCCTTACTTGATGTCTTTGATGAAATCAATGAGCGCGGCCAAACCATTCTCATGGTAACCCACTCCACAGCAGCAGCAAGCAGAGCCAAGCGCGTACTCTTTATCAAAGACGGCATTCTTTACAATCAAATCTACCGTGGAGAGAAGACAGAGCGTCAGATGTTCCAAGAAATCTCTGATACCTTGACTGTCATGGCAAGCGAGGTGAATTAGTATGTTTCGATTAACCAATAAGTTAGCGGTATCGAACTTGATTAAAAACCGCAAACTCTACTATCCTTTTGCGCTGGCTGTTCTCTTGGCAGTCACTGTCACCTATCTCTTTTACTCTCTAACCTTCAATCCCAAGATTGCTGAAATCCGTGGAGGAACAACCATTCAGGCTACACTTGGATTTGGTATGTTTGTCGTCACCCTTGCGTCAGCCATTATCGTCCTCTATGCCAATAGTTTTGTCATGAAGAACCGTTCCAAGGAACTAGGAATTTATGGCATGTTGGGCTTGGAGAAACGTCACCTGATCAGTATGACCTTTAAGGAGTTAGTGCTATTTGGGATTCTAACTGTTGGAGCAGGTATCGGTATTGGAGCCTTGTTTGACAAGTTAATTTTCGCTTTCTTGCTCAAACTGATGAAATTGAAGGTTGAGCTGGTCGCTACCTTCCAGATGAAAGTTGTCATTACAGTACTTGTTGTCTTTGGTTTGATTTTTCTAGGCCTCATGTTCCTGAATGCCCTTCGAATCGCCCGTATGAATGCCCTCCAGCTCTCGCGTGAGAAAGCAAGCGGAGAGAAAAAAGGTCGTTTCCTACCTCTCCAAACGATTCTTGGTTCGATTAGTTTAGGGATTGGCTATTATCTTGCCCTTACGGTAAAAGATCCTCTTACAGCCTTAACAACCTTCTTCATAGCTGTTTTGCTGGTTATCTTTGGTACTTATCTCTTGTTCAATGCAGGTATTACCGTTTTCCTTCAAATCTTAAAGAAAAACAAGAAATACTATTACCAACCTAATAACCTCATATCTGTTTCCAACTTGATTTTCCGTATGAAGAAAAATGCAGTTGGACTAGCAACTATCGCTATTTTGTCAACAATGGTTTTAGTAACCATGTCAGCAGCGACAAGCATTTTCAATTCCGCAGAATCCTTTAAAAAAGTTCTAAATCCTCATGATTTTGGGGTTTCAGGACAAAATGTTGAAAAAGAAGATTTGGACAAACTCTTGAGCCAGTTTGCAAGTGACAAAGGTTATAAGATTAAAGAGAAAGAAGTAATTCGTTATACTTACTTTGGTGTTGCAAACCAAGAAGGAAATAAGTTAACACTTTTTGAAAAAGGACAAAATCGTGTCCAACCCACAACAGTTTTTATGGTATTTGACCAAAAAGATTATGAAAATATGACTGGTCAAAAACTGTCTCTATCAGGAAATGAGGTCGGACTCTTTGCCAAGAATGAGGGAGTTAAAGAACAGAAAACTCTAATTCTGAATGATCATCAATTTTCTGTCAAAGAAGAATTTAATAAAGATTTTATTGTCAACCATGTCCCAAATCAGTTTAATATTTTGACTGCTGATTACAATTATCTTGTTGTACCTGATTTACAAGCCTTTTTGGATCAATTCCCAGATTCGGCTATCTATAATCAGTTTTACGGTGGTATGAATGTAAATGCCAGTGAAGAAGAACAACTCAAGGTCGCTGACGAGTATGATAAATACCTCGATCAATTTAATGCTCAATTAAACACGGAAGGTAGCTATGTTTATGGTAGTAATTTATCAGATGCTAGTACTCAGATGAGTGCCCTCTTTGGTGGTGTCTTCTTTATCGGTATTTTCCTATCCATTATCTTTATGGTCGGAACTGTTCTGGTCATCTACTACAAACAAATTTCTGAAGGTTATGAAGATCGTGAACGCTTTATTATCTTGCAGAAAGTCGGTTTAGATCAAAAGCAAATCAAGCAAACCATCAACAAACAGGTTTTAACTGTTTTCTTCCTTCCTTTGCTCTTTGCCTTCCTACATCTAGCCTTTGCCTACCATATGCTTAGTCTGATTCTAAAAGTAATTGGTGTACTGGATACGACTATGATGTTGACTGTAACCTTGTCTATCTGCGCTATCTTCCTCATCGCCTATGTGCTGATTTTCATGATTACTTCAAGAAGCTATCGCAAGATTGTGCAAATGTAAAAAAAGATACCTCGACTTCAAAATCGAGGTATTTCTTGTATTTCATACTCAATGAAAATCAAAAAGCAAACTAGGAAGCTAGCCGCAGGTTGCTCAAAGCACTGCTTTGAGGTTGTAGATAGAACTGACGAAGTCAGCTCAAAACACTGCTTTGAGGTTGCAGATAGAACTGACGAAGTCAGGAACCATATATACGGCAAGGCGAAGCTGACGTGGTTTGAAGAGATTTTCGAAGAGTATTAAATGCTGAAAAGTTGTCCTAGCAGAAAGGTAACTCCCATGGTTAAGAGACCAATAGCAAGGTTCCGAATCATAGCCGTTTTGGTAGGTGCTTTTCCAAGTCTAGCACTTGTGTAGCCAGTCACCAAGAGTGAGAGTCCTACAATCAAGACAGTAGCAGGGATGCGGTAATCACTTGGGAAAATGGTCACTGACAGCATTGGAGGCAAACTTCCAAGGAAAAAGGCAACGAAGCTAGAAATGGCAGCATGCCAAGGATTGGTAAATTCTTCATACTCAATCCCATATTTTTCCTCAACCAAAGCCTTGAGTGGATTTTTAAGAAAGGCCTTGTTGGTCAAGAGTTGGGCAGAGGTTTCACATTCGCCATTTTGGATATAGGCTGCATAGAGGGACTTTTTGGCTAGTTCCATATCTTGGTCTAGCAAGAGCTGCTCACGCGCAACGGCTGCTTCCTCGGTATCTTTTTGAGTTGAAACAGATACATATTCTCCACCAGCCATTGAAAAGGCACCAGCTAAGATAGCTGCAAATCCAGATAAAAAGATAATCCAGATATTGGTCGTGGCACTGGCAACCCCAATAACCACACCAGCAATGGAAATAATTCCATCGTTAGCACCAAGAACGCCCGCACGCAGGATATTTAAACGACCTGCAAAGTTTGAATCAATTTCGTGATTTGTTTCTGACATATTATTCTCCTTTTTATCCAGTATAAAGGAAAAATATAAGGAAATCAATCTTTTAAAAGTATCTGAAAAAAGTTGCACGATTCTAATGATGTAGAAATTTCAGCATTTTTTCTACTAAATCAAACACCGAGGGTAAAGAGTATAGAATAGCATAAAAAATTTTAAATTAAATATGATAAATATTTTGTTCACTTTATAATCGTTTACAAAAGAATAATTAGTATTAAATCAAATAAAATCCAAATATTTTGCGAACTTTTTTATATTTTTTTAGTAAAATGCTTTACAAGTTCTTGGAAACATGATATAGTAATGAGGCTTAGAAAATGAGATGATGTTTTCTAGCAAATATAAACCCGAGTAAAAAATGCCTACGGACAGGCAGGGTTGAATGCCGAAGCGTGGTTGAAAAACCACATTATTGATAGGGTTAAAAGCCTACTTTTATAAGTTGATGTTAGGACGCTTGTCCTAATTCATAAATTTTAGTGTGGTGAAAGCACACGTCATCTTGTGAAACGATCAATAAAGTACGTAATATTTGCTACTAGAGAGTTAGGAAACATCGGGAACAGACATACTCAACAGAAACAAACATAAAAACGTCAGAAGATTGCAGAGCAGGTGAAAACCTGCTCTTTTTTCATGAGTCAACCTTTAGTTCCTTAGTTTTCATAAGGTCCTAAAAATATTGAAAGGAGTATGTCTTGAAGGAGTTAGATCAAAACCAAGCCCCAATTTATGAGGCCTTGGTGAAGTTACGCAAGAAAAGGATTGTTCCCTTTGATGTTCCAGGTCACAAGCGTGGACGAGGAAATCCAGAACTTGTCGAACTCTTAGGAGAAAAATGTGTTGGTATTGATGTCAATTCGATGAAACCCTTAGATAATCTAGGCCATCCCATTTCGATTATTCGGGATGCAGAGGAGCTAGCAGCTGATGCTTTTGGAGCTAGCCATGCTTTTCTCATGATTGGGGGAACAACTTCATCGGTGCAGACTATGATTCTTTCCACCTGCAAAGCTGGAGATAAGATTATTTTGCCACGTAATGTCCATAAATCTGCTATCAATGCGTTGGTTCTATGTGGTGCCATTCCTATCTATATCGAGATGAGTGTAGATCCTAAGATTGGTATCGCTTTAGGTCTTGAAAATGACCGAGTAGCCCAGGCCATAAAGGACCATCCAGATGCCAAGGCCATTTTGATTAACAATCCTACTTACTACGGAATCTGTTCAGACCTAAAGGGTTTGACAGAAATGGCTCATGAAGCTGGCATGATGGTTTTAGTAGATGAGGCCCACGGAGCACATTTGCATTTCACTGATAAACTTCCAATTTCTGCTATGGATGCAGGAGCTGATATGGCAGCAGTTTCCATGCATAAGTCTGGTGGGAGTTTGACCCAAAGTTCGCTTCTTTTAATCGGGAATCAGATGAACCCTGAGTACGTTCGTCAGATTATCAACCTGACCCAGTCAACATCCGCCTCTTACTTGTTGATGGCTAGTTTGGATATTTCACGTCGCAACTTGGCCCTTCGAGGCAAAGAGTCGTTTGAGAAAGTCATTGAGCTATCCGAGTATGCCCGCCGTGAAATCAATGCTATCGGTGGCTACTATGCCTATTCAACAGAGTTAATAGACGGAGTGTCCGTTTGCGATTTTGACGTGACCAAGTTGTCAGTTTACACTCAGGGCATTGGCTTAACAGGTATCGAGGTTTATGACCTCCTGCGCGATGAATACGACATTCAGATTGAGTTTGGTGATATTGGCAATATCTTGGCCTATATTTCGATTGGTGACCGCATCCAAGACATCGAGCGCTTGGTCGGTGCTCTGGCTGATATCAAGAGACTATACTCACGAGATGGGAAGGACTTGATAGCTGGAGAATATATCCAGCCCGAATTGGTTCTTTCTCCTCAGGAAGCCTTCTATTCAGAGAGAAAAAGTTTGATCTTAGATGAATCTGTTGGACAAGTCTGTGGGGAATTTGTCATGTGTTACCCTCCAGGGATTCCTATCTTGGCTCCTGGTGAACGCATTACACGTGAAATTGTAGACTATATCCAATTTGCCAAGGAACGTGGTTGCTCCCTCCAAGGGACAGAAGATCCTGAGGTCAATCACATCAACGTCATTAAGAGAAAGGAGAACTAGATGGATTTATGGTTTTCTGAAGTTCATACTCCAGATGTGAAATTGTCCCTGAGAACAGCCAAGCAACTCTACGCTGGTAAAAGTGAATGGCAGGATATCGAAGTCTTGGATACGCCAGCTTTTGGGAAAATACTGATTTTAAATGGCCATGTCTTGTTCTCAGATGCGGATGATTTTGTCTACAATGAAATGACCGTTCATGTTCCCATGGCTGTCCACCCAAATCCCAAGAAAGTCTTGGTTATTGGGGGTGGTGACGGTGGTGTTGCCCAAGTATTAACCCTCTATCCTGAGCTAGAACAAATCGATATTGTGGAACCAGATGAGATGTTGGTTGAGGTCTGTCGTGAGTATTTCCCAGATTTTGCTGCAGGGCTAGATGATCCTCGTGTTACCATTTACTATCAAAATGGGCTTCGTTTTTTACGAAACTGTGAAGATGATTACGATATTATCATCAACGATGCGACAGATCCATTTGGACATACGGAAGGGCTCTTTACCAAGGAATTTTACGGCAACAGTTACAGAGCTCTCAAAGAAGACGGTATCATGATCTATCAGCATGGGAGTCCTTTCTTTGACGAGGATGAGTCAGCTTGCCGAAGCATGCACCGCAAGGTCAATCAAGCATTTCCAATCAGTCGAGTTTATCAGGCCCATATCCCAACCAGTCCAGCCGGCTATTGGTTATTTGGATTTGCATCGAAAAAATACCACCCTGTCAAAGATTTTGACAAGGAAGGCTGGAAAAAACGCCAGCTTTTCACAGAATACTACACTGCAAACTTACACGTGGGAGCCTTTATGTTGCCCAAGTATGTTGAGGACATTTTAGAAGAAGAGGAAGGAAAAAAATGAGTCGTTTACTAGTTATTGGATGCGGGGGCGTTGCCCAAGTTGCTATTTCAAAGATTTGCCAAGATAGCGAAACATTTACAGAAATTATGATTGCTAGCCGTACCAAGTCAAAATGTGATGACTTGAAAGCGAAGCTAGAAGGTAAAACAAGTACAAAGATTGAGACAGCGGCTCTTGATGCTGACAAGGTAGAAGAAGTGATTGCCCTGATTGAAAGCTATAAGCCAGAAGCTGTTTTGAACGTAGCTTTGCCTTATCAAGATTTAACCATTATGGATGCTTGTTTGGCAACAGGAGTCCACTATATCGATACAGCCAACTACGAAGCAGAAGATACAGAAGACCCTGAATGGCGTGCTATTTATGAGAAACGTTGTAAGGAACTTGGTTTTACAGCCTACTTTGACTACTCATGGCAATGGGCTTATCAGGAAAAATTTAAAGAAGCTGGCTTGACCGCTCTACTTGGTTCTGGTTTTGACCCAGGTGTGACCAGTGTTTTCTCAGCTTATGCCCTCAAACACTATTTTGATGAAATCCATTATATCGACATTTTAGACTGTAATGGTGGTGACCACGGTTATCCATTTGCGACAAACTTTAACCCAGAAATCAATCTACGCGAGGTTTCTGCACCAGGTTCTTACTGGGAAGATGGGAAATGGGTTGAGGTTGAAGCAATGTCTATCAAGCGTGAGTACGATTTCCCACAGGTTGGGCAAAAAGACATGTATCTCCTTCACCACGAAGAAATCGAATCATTGGCTAAGAACATTCCAGGTGTCAAACGCATTCGTTTCTTTATGACCTTTGGTCAATCTTATCTAACCCACATGAAATGCTTGGAAAATGTCGGTCTCCTTCGTACGGATACCATTCACTTTAACGGCCAAGAAATCGTTCCGATTCAATTTTTGAAAGCCCTACTTCCAGATCCTGCAAGCCTTGGTCCACGCACGGTTGGTAAAACCAATATCGGCTGTATCTTTACAGGTGTTAAAGATGGCGTTGAAAAGACCATTTACATCTACAATGTTTGCGACCATCAGGAATGTTACGCAGAAGTTGGTTCGCAAGCTATTTCTTACACGACAGGCGTTCCAGCCATGATAGGTACAAAATTAGTTATGAACGGTACTTGGAAACAAGCTGGAGTGTATAACCTTGAAGAGTTGGATCCAGATCCATTCATGGAAGCTTTGAATGAGTATGGTTTGCCATGGGTTGTGGTTGAAAATCCACAAATGGTGGACTGATGAAGTTAGAACAAGTACCAACACCAGCTTACGTCATTGACTTAGCAAAGTTAGAAGCCAACTGTCGCATTTTACAATATGTTCAAGAAGAAGCTGGTTGCAAGGTTTTGCTTGCCCAGAAGGCATATTCCCTTTACAAAACTTATCCCTTGATTAGCCAGTATCTATCAGGTACGACAGCTAGTGGACTCTATGAGGCTAAGCTAGCTAGAGAAGAATTTCCTGGTGAAGTCCATGTCTTTGCGCCAGCTTTCAAGGATGCAGACTTGGAGGAATTGCTGGAGATAACAGACCATATCGTCTTTAACTCAGAGAGACAGTTGCGTAAACATGGGGCCCGTTGTCGGGATGCTGGTGTAAGCGTGGGTTTGCGACTTAACCCTCAGTGTTCAACTCAAGGAGATCACGCTCTCTATGATCCTTGCGCCCCTGGATCCCGTTTCGGAGTTACTCTAGACAAGATTCCTAGTGATTTGCTGGATTTGGTTGACGGCCTTCATTTTCATACCCTTTGCGAGCAGGGAGCAGATGATTTAGAGACAACTTTGAAAGCTGTAGAAGCGCAGTTTGGTTCGTACTTACATGAAGTAAAATGGCTCAACATGGGTGGTGGTCATCACATCACAAGAGAAGATTATGATGTGGATTTGCTGATTTCTGAGATTAAGCGTATCCGAGAAACTTATAATCTTGAAGTCTATATCGAGCCGGGTGAAGCCATTGCGCTCAATGCGGGTTATCTAGCAACTGAAGTATTGGATATTGTAGAAAACGGTATGGAAATCTTGGTTTTAGATGCCTCTGCGACCTGCCATATGCCTGACGTACTTGAGATGCCCTATCGTCCACCTTTGAGAAATGGATTTGCTGCTCAGGAAAAAGCCCATACCTATAGACTTTCGTCCAATACCTGTCTGACAGGCGATGTGATTGGTGATTATAGCTTTGAAAATCCAGTTCAAATCGGAGACAGACTTTATTTTGAAGATATGGCTATTTACTCATTTGTCAAAAATAATACCTTTAATGGTATTGGATTGCCAAGTCTCTATCTTATGGACGAACAGAGAGACTGTAGCTTAGTCAAAGCCTTTGGCTATCAAGATTTTAAAGGGAGATTATCATGATGGACAGTCCCAAAAAATTAGGCTATCGCATGCCAGCAGAATACGAGCCCCATCATGGTACCCTTATGATATGGCCGACTCGACCAGGATCATGGCCTTTTCAAGGAAAAGCTGCTAAAGCAGCATTTAGCCAGATTATTAAGACCATAGCAGAAGGGGAAAGAGTCTATCTTTTGGTGGGCCAAGACCACTTAGCTGAAGCCCAAGACTACCTTGGAGATAGCGTTGTTTATTTAGACATTCCCACCAATGATGCCTGGGCGCGTGATACTGGCCCAACCATTCTTATTAATGATAAAAGGGAAAAGTTGGCAGTAGACTGGTCTTTCAATGCTTGGGGTGGTGCTGTTGATGGTCTTTATCAAGATTATGAAGAGGATGACCAAGTAGCTAGTCGTTTTGCTGAGGCCTTGGAAGTGCCTGTTTATGATGCCAAACCTTTTGTGCTAGAAGGCGGAGCGATACACAGCGATGGTCAAGGAACCATTCTTGTGACTGAAAGTTGCTTGCTTAGTCCTGGTCGCAATCCTCATCTCAGTAAAGAGGAAATCGAAAATACCTTATTAGAGTGCCTTGGCGCTGAAAAAGTTATTTGGCTTCCTTATGGTATTTATCAGGATGAAACCAATGAACACGTTGACAATGTTGCTGCCTTTGTTGGTCCTGCTGAGCTTGTTTTGGCTTGGACAGACGACAAAAGCGATCCTCAATATGCCATGTCAGAAGCTGATTTAGCGCTTTTAGAAAAGGAAACAGATGCAAAAGGTCGTCCCTTCACTATTCATAAATTGCCAATTCCAGCTCTTCATCAACTTGTAACCAAAGAGGATTTGCCAGGCTACATCTATGAAGAAGGAGAAGAAGAGCGATACGCAGGTGAACGACTAGCAGCTTCATACGTAAACTTTTATATCGCCAACAAGGCTGTCTTAGTGCCACAATTTCAGGATGAGAATGACCAAGTGGCCCTAAATATCCTCAGTAAGTGTTTCCCAGACCGTAAAGTTGTCGGAATTCCAGCCAGAGATATTCTCTTAGGTGGTGGCAATATCCACTGTATCACCCAACAAATCCCAGAATAGGAGAAAAAGATGAGAAATGTAAGAGTTGCAGCCATTCAGATGCAATGTACTCAGGATGTGGCAACAAATATTCAAACAGCAGAGCGTTTAGTACGTCAGGCTGCAGAACAAGGTGCACAAATTATCCTTTTACCCGAATTGTTTGAACGTCCATACTTTTGTCAGGAACGTCAGTATGACTACTACCAGCATGCTCAGTCGGTGACAGACAATACAGCTATTCAGCATTTTAAAACCATTGCCAAGGAGCTAAAGGTCGTTTTACCAATCAGTTTCTATGAAAAAGATGGCAATGTCTTGTATAACTCTATTGCCGTTATTGATGCAGATGGGGAAGTGCTGGGCGTTTATCGGAAAACCCACATACCAGATGATCATTATTATCAAGAAAAGTTTTATTTCACGCCTGGCAATACAGGTTTCAAGGTCTGGGATACTCGCTATGCCAAGATTGGGATCGGTATCTGTTGGGATCAATGGTTCCCTGAAACAGCGCGCTGTCTTGCGTTAAATGGTGCTGAATTGCTCTTTTATCCAACAGCCATCGGTTCAGAGCCGATTTTGGATACAGATAGTTGTGGTCATTGGCAACGTACCATGCAAGGGCACGCAGCAGCGAATATTGTTCCAGTCATCGCAGCCAATCGTTATGGTTTAGAGGAAGTCACTCCAAGTGAGGAAAATGGTGGACAGAGTTCCAGTCTTGACTTCTACGGTTCATCCTTTATGACGGATGAAACAGGAGCTATTCTAGAACGAGCTGAAAGACAAGAAGAAGCTGTTCTGTTAGCAACTTATGACCTAGACAAGGGAGCAAGTGAACGCCTAAACTGGGGTCTATTTCGAGATAGAAGACCCGAAATGTATCAACGCATTACGGACTAGTAGGGGAGAATTGAGAGATCTATTCTGCTAGACTAACTTCTTATTTGCAACTATAAGGATACTATGTTGTCTAGTAAGTAGATTTTATATTTTAACCCTCTAAGGCTTTCTCGCACTTTTATGCGAGGAGCTTTTCTGTTTAAGCTTTATCAATAAAACATGCTATAATAGTTGCAGAAAGGTTGGTATTTATGGCTAGGATATTGGTTATTGAAGACAATAGTGACATTCAAGAGATTTTGCGAACACTTCTTACTGAGGAGCATGAGGTGATTCAAGCCTTTTCAGGAACTGAAGGAATCATGCGTTTTGACCAAGGTGGGATTGACCTCGTTTTGCTAGATATCATGCTTCCTGGGAAAAATGGGGATCAGGTTTTAAAAGCCATCAGGGAACAAAGTCAAACTCCAGTCATTATGCTAACGGCTTTGAGCGATAAAAAACTTATCAGTCAATACCTCTTAGATGGTGCCAATGATTATATAGTGAAACCTTTTGATTTGGACGAAGTCTTTGCCAGAGTTACTGTTCAATTACGTCAAAGCGTAGAAAAACAGCCTATGGAAATAGGAAAAACTGAAAATCTGCCACAAAACTTGAAAAATATCCAGTTTGATGCAGAAAGTTTTGAAATCAAAAATAGTCAGGAAACGATTCGCCTGGCCAAGAAAGAATGCTTGATTCTCCAAACTCTCCTCAAACATCCAAAGAAAATCTTTACCAAAGAAGAACTGTATGAATTGGTCTGGGAGGAGAACTATCTACCTGGAGATAATACCCTCAATACTCATTTGAGTAATCTTCGTAAAAAATTAAACCAGCTTGACCCAAATCAAGAATATATTGAAACCATTTGGGGAGTTGGGGTAAGATTAAAAGGAGACAAGCAATGACCTACATGATAATCTTTTGCCTACTGGTTCTCCTAATTATTTTATCGATTACATTGATTCGTTACCATCTAGCTCTTAAGAGCCTGAGTCAACAGATTGAAGACAAGATTCTTACAGGTAGTATGAAAAGAGTAGAGGTCAGCATTTTTTCCAAACATTTTTTACATCTCTACCAGCAAATTGAGAATCTATTTCAAGAAGTAGAACAATCTCGGTTGGTTATGAAAAGGGAAAAGCAGACTTTGGATATGGCCATCAGCAATATCGCCCATGATATTCGGACGCCTTTGACTATCGCTTCAGGCTACACCCAACAATTGATAAAATCTCCTGAAGATAAAGCAGAAACCTTACAAAAAATTGCTCAGCATCTTGATTTAGTTTCCAAACGTTTAGAGGCTCTTCTAGAATATCGTCGTTTGATGGAAGGAGCTGTCAAACCGAAACTGGAAGAAGTGGATTTTTCAGCTTTTATCACCAAAAAAACTCTGGCTTATTATGATGTTTTTCAGGCGGCAAATATCACGCTTGATTTTAAGGTTGAAGCTGGTTTAAAAACGAGGACTGATGAGGACTTACTGGATCGAATTTTACAAAATCTGCTTGGAAATGTCCTCAAGCATGGCAAGGAAGAAGCGCGTCTATCTTTGAGAAAGGAAAAGGAACAGCTTGTCTTAGAAATTGCAAACCTTGTCAAACAGCCCATCAAAAGAATAGAAAATCTCAGCAACCGTTTTTATTCTGAAAATCTATCTGATACGGAAGAATCCTCTGGTTTAGGTCTTTATATCACTGAGGAATTATGTCATCTTCTCGGTGCAGATATGAAACTAAGCACAGATGGGCAATGGTTGTCGATTTTCATTTATTTTTAACAAAAAGAAACCTCCTCTGTAGGCTAGAGGAGGTCATTTTTTATAGACTTTTCTTTTTGAAAACTGCCAGTCCACTTAGATTAAAGATTACAATAACAGCTAAGCTAACTATAAGGGTATAGAAAATGGATTCACTATTAGCAGTCATAGCATAGAAAAACTGCAATGATAAATATGGCAAAATTTTGATACTTGGGAAGATGAGCATTGGCATAGAAAGTAAGATAGAGCTGACCAAATAGCCAATAAATACTGCAAGATAAGAATGACTAACATAGAGGATGAAGGAAACAATGGAAAGCCAAGCAAGGAGGCAAAGGAATTGAAGGGAAATGGTTATCAGTAGATTGCCAATAAAGCCATCAGGCATAGTGCCAAATCCATTTAAGATAGTTGCTGGAATAAAGGCAATCACAAGGCTGATGATAACTTGCAAGAGTGCAATACAAGTCAATACAAAGGCTTTTGCAAGGAAAAACTCGGTACGAGAAACACCCACTGTTAAATTATTTTTATAGAGTTTGCCGATTAAATCAACTCCAAGAACGAGGCAGGCTAGAACTATGCAGAGAAAAACGAGGTTTGAACCTTGACTAGATGCGTTAATCAGGGCTTGTACACCGTCCCAGCCATGGGTTGGAATTTCTGGCTCTTGTGTCTGGATTGCCATCAGATGGCCAGTAGCCCCAAAAATAGCCCCCATTAACATGAGTATAAAGAGAATGAATTCTGTAATCCAAAAACCTTTGGAACGGAAAAGACGGTAAAAGTCTGCTTGAATGGTATGTATCATGATTTTTCTCCTATTGGACCAATTGAGTGAAGTATTCTTCTAGGTTTTGACGGGCATAGTAAATCTCGTCAATGTCAACATCTGCCAAGGTTAATTCTTTGAGAATCTGTTTGACATCTTGTTCCTGACCAAAGATATGGATTTCATTTTCTGGATTAACAACCTTGAACTGGAGCTGGATTTGTTCTTTCAATACTTGACAAGCTTTCTCTTGATCAGCTGTCTTAAGAACAATGTAATCCTCACTTAGTGTTTCAAATTCAGCTTTGCTGATTTCACGGATAATCTTTCCTTGATCTAAAATACCAAAGCGATTAGCTAGGAGATAGAGTTCTGACAAGATATGGCTAGAGATGAGAATGGTTATCCCTTTTTCTTGATTGAGCCGTTGAATCATGAGTCGAAACTCTTTGATACCTATTGGGTCGAGACCGTTGATAGGTTCATCTAAGATTAGGAAATCTGGTTTGGATAGGAGGGCAATGGCAATACCAAGTCTTTGTTTCATTCCTAGCGAGAAATCACGAAAGATTTTCTTACCTGTATCTGCCAAACCTACATAGTCCAGGGTTTCTCGAATGACTTGATCAGCATTTGGAATATGGCGAATCATACAGTAATATTTCAGGTTTTGATAGGCTGTTAAGTGATTATGAGCTACAGGTGATTCGATAACTGAACCTACTCGAGATAGAGACTTGCTCCATTCATTTTCCGAATGGCTAGAGAAGAGGGAAACTGTTCCTTTATCCGCAAAGAGTAGTTGCGTAATAATTTTTATCAAGGTGGTTTTCCCAGCTCCGTTCTTCCCGATAAGCCCATAAATATCTCCCTCTCTTATCGTTAGATGAAGATCCTGAAGGATAGCTTGTTTATCGAAGTTTTTGGACAATCCATGAATGTCAAGTACTGTTTTCATGATTCTCTCCTTTTGATTTATTTTGTTAACTTTAGTATAAAGCATAGAAATCAAAGAAAGCTCAAGGATTTCTAAAGAGTTTCTAAAGTTTTAGGAATTCTTAAATATCAAAACCCAGTTGACACGAACTGGGCTTCTTGATTATAAAATATATTTCTCAATGGCACGCGCAACGCCGTCTTCTTCGTTGCTGGCTGTAACAGCATCCGCAAGAGATTTGACATAATCGCTGGCATTTCCCATTGCAATACCAAGTCCTGCAAACTGGAGCATTTCGATATCGTTATTGGCATCGCCCATGGCCATGATTTCTGAGGAATCAATCTTCAAAATCTCAGCTAGACGTGAAAGAGCTGTGGCCTTGGTCGTTCCAAGTGGCATTGCTTCATAAATGACAGGTTGCGAACGAACTCCACTAAAACGTTGGCAAAGCTCTTCAGCAAAACGCTCTTCAAAATCGTCAGTTTGACTCTCTGTTCCTAAAAACATACCTTGGAACATCCGGTACTTGCCACTAGTCGCTTCCTCAAGAGAAATTTCTGTCAAGTCTGAAAAGACTAGTTCGGCATCATTTTGGATGACTTGATTGGGCTTGCCACCGAGGACAAAATAATGTGTCTCGTCAAAAAGAGTCAACTGAACATCACTTTTTTCAGCTAGGTCATAGAGGTATTCGATGTCTGCTGGACTAAGTTCTTGCCAGTCAACTAGTCCCCAGTCACTGGTCTGGTGAGTTGAGCAACCGTTGTTAACAATCACATACTCATTCTGGAGATCAAGTCCCAGTTTTTGATAGTAGGGGAGGACACCAAAAAGCGGGCGACCTGTACAGAGAACCAGTTTGACACCTTTTTCAATGGCTTGGTGAATAGCAGTAATATGAGCTGGTGGGATTTCCTTGGCTTCATTGAGGAGGGTTCCGTCCATATCCAAGGCTAGTAGTTTAATCATAGGTCTTCCTTCTTTATCTTTTGGTATTATTATAGCATATTTTAGAAAATAAAATGGTAAAAGGAACGAGACTAATTGATTTTACAGTTTAGGATGTTTTGATAACAATTCATGATTTGAAGAGGATATTTGGAAAAGATATGCTATACTAAACTTGTTATACAGTTAAGTAAACCATTCTATTCAATAAGCTAGTCAAGGAAAACAGAGGATTTAAGATGAAAAAACGGATTATTCAAATTTTACTAGCATTGTCCTTAATTTTTTACAAATCAACTTGGTTTTGGAGGCTTTTCAATTATCTCGCAAAGCCCTATCTACCAGCAAGTCGTGAATTTTTTCAGATTCTTCTTTTGATGGAGAGTGGAGTTCTTTTGTCAGCAGTTATCTATCTACTAGTTTTTGCAGGAAAGAAGACTTTTCATTTCAAGTGGCAGCTGAGGTATTTTATCTACCTTTTACTGGGTTACATCACTTTGTATATGTCTGACTTCCTCTTGTCTTATTTCATACCCTCGTCTTCAAATCAAATTTCTTTGAATGAAACGATAGAAATGATGGGGAGACAGGAATTACCCTATTTCTTGCTCATAGCTTGCTTCATCGGCCCTATTGCTGAGGAGTTGATTTACCGCGGTGTGCTTATGACAACCTTTTTCAAAAACTCGCCTTGGTACGGAGATGTCTTGCTTTCTGCTATTATTTTCGGTTATATTCATATCAATTTCGCTTTAACACCTCTTGCTTTTTTCATTTATGCTAGTGGAGGTCTCATTTTAGCTCTACTGTATCGCATGACAAAAAATCTCTACTATCCAATACTAGTTCATATTCTCATCAATATCACTGCTTTCTGGAATGTGTGGTTACTCCTATTTTCAGGAAGTTAGCTTACTAAAACAATGTCGGAACTTTCCGGCATTTTCTTTTCAACAGGTGAGCAAGAACTGATTATTTTCAGACTTGGCTGGCTAATCATGGTATAATATAGGATAATGAAAAATTCCAACGAGGCTGAGATGAAATTACTTTATACTGATATTCGAACTTCTTTGACCGAGGTTCTAACTAGAGAGGCGGAACAGTTAGTTGCTGGGGGCAAGCGGGTCTTCTACATCGCTCCCAACTCTCTTTCTTTTGAAAAGGAACGCGCCGTGCTGGAATGCTTGTCCCAGCAGGCTTCTTTTGCGATTACCGTCACGCGCTTTGCTCAAATGGCTCGTTACCTGATTTTGAATGATTTACCAGCTAAAACTACTCTTGATGACATCGGTCTTGGGATGGCCTTTTACAGATGTCTTGCTGAACTTGATCCCAAAGACTTACGAGTATACGGCGCCATCAAGCAGGATCCTCAGTTTATCCAGCAGTTGATTGATCTTTACCACGAGATGACCAAAGCTCAGATGAGTTTTTTGGACTTGGAGAGTTTGACGGATGAGGACAAGAGGGCCGATTTACTCTTGATTTTTGAGAAAGTAACGGCCTATCTTAACCAAGGGCAGTTAGCTCAGGGAAGTCAGTTGTCCCATTTGATTGAGGCTATTGAGAATGACAAGGTAAGTAGTGATTTTAGCCAGATTGTCTTGGTTATTGATGGATTTACCCGTTTTTCTGCTGAGGAAGAGCGGATTGTGGACCTACTTCACGGCAAGGGTGTTGAGATTGTCATTGGAGCCTATGCTAGTAAGAAAGCTTATACCAGTCCATTCGCTGAAGGCAATCTCTATCAAGCCAGTGTGGAGTTTCTCCATCATTTAGCTGCTAAATACCAAACTCCTGCTCAAGACCGTTCTCAGACTCATGAGAAGATGGATAGTTTTGACAAGGCCTCTCGTTTGCTGGAGTCTTCTTATGACTTTTCAGAATTAACATTGGATGTCGATGAGAAGGATTGTGAAAACTTACAAATCTGGTCTTGCTTGACGCAAAAGGAGGAGTTGGAGCTAGTAGCCCGTAGCATTCGTCAGAAATTGCATGCCAATCCAGAACTGAGTTACAAGCATTTTCGTATTCTCTTGGGGGATGTAGATTCTTATCAATTATCTCTCAAAACCATTTTTGACCAGTACCAGATTCCTTTCTATCTTGGTAGAAGCGAATCCATGGCCCACCACCCTTTGACACAGTTTGTTGAGTCTATTTTGGCTTTGAAACGCTATCGTTTCCGTCAGGAAGATTTGATTAATCTCCTCAGAACAGGTTTGTATACCGACATTAGCCAGGCTGATATTGATGCTTTTGAGCAATATATCCGCTATCTTGGTATTAATGGCTTGCCAGCCTTTCAGCAAACCTTTACCAAATCCCACCATGGAAAATTTGATTTAGGGCATTTAAATGCTCTTCGTCTGCGTATTTTATCACCTCTTGAGAATCTCTTTGCCAGCCGAAAACAAAAGGCTGAAAACCTCTTGCAAAAGTGGAACTCTTTTCTAAAAGAAGGAGCTGTGACCAAGCAGTTACAAGATTTGACAGCTACTATGGAAGCTGTAGAACAGGAAAGACAAGCCGAAGTTTGGAAGGAATTCTGTCATGTTTTAGAGCAATTTGCGACTGTTTTTGCTGGTTCACAGGTTAGTCTAGAGGACTTCCTAGCCTTGCTCCATTCTGGAATGAGTTTGTCTCAGTATCGCACTATTCCAGCGACAGTGGATACTGTCCTGGTGCAGAGTTACGATTTGATTGCGCCCTTAACGGCTGACTTTGTCTATGCCATTGGGCTGACTCAGGACAATTTACCAAAAATCGCGCAGAATACCAGCCTTTTGACAGATGAAGAAAGGCAAAACCTAAACCAAGCGACAGAGGAAGGGGCACAATTGCTGATTGCCAGCAGTGAAAATCTCAAGAAAAATCGCTATACTATGCTTTCCTTGGTCAATTCTGCTCGTAAGCAGTTGGTCTTGTCGGCTCCAAGCCTCTTTAATGAAAGTGAAAGTAAGGAATCAGCCTATCTTCAAGAGCTGATCCATTTTGGATTTAGTCGAAAAGAGAAGAGGATGAATCACAAAGGGCTGTCTAAGGAAGATATGGGGTCCTATCACAGTCTTTTGTCTAGTCTGGTCGCCTATCACCAGCAGGGCGAGACGAGTGAGACTGAGCAAGATTTGACCTTTATTAAGGTTCTGGCGCGTGTCATGGGTAAAAAACTAGACCAGCAAGGTTTGGAAAATCCAGCCCTCCCAACCAGTCCAAGTAGTAAGCAGTTGGCTAAGGACACCTTACAAGCTCTCTATCCTGCTGATCAGGAGTTTTACCTGTCTACGTCTGGTTTGACGGAGTTTTACCGGAACCAATACAGTTATTTCCTCCGTTATGTTTTAGGCTTGCAGGAAGAATTGCGCCTGCGTCCAGATGCCCGTAGTCACGGGAATTTCTTACACCGTATTTTTGAACGAGCCTTGCAGTTGCCTGACGAAGATTCTTTTGACCAACGTTTAGAACAAGCTATTCAAGAAACCAGTCAAGAACGCGAATTTGAAGCTATTTATCAAGAAAGTTTGGAAGCCCAGTTTACCAAGGAAGTTCTGCTTGATGTTGCACGGACGACTGGACATATTCTCCGACACAATCCAGCCATCGAAACCATCAAAGAGGAAGCAAATTTCGGTGGGAAAGAGCAAGCCTTTATTCAATTGGACAATGGACGCAGTGTCTTTGTACGAGGCAAAGTTGACCGCATTGACCGATTGAAAGCTGATGGGGCGATAGGAGTAGTAGACTACAAGTCTAGTCTAACTCAGTTCCAGTTTCCTCATTTCTTTAATGGGCTCAATTCCCAGTTGCCAACCTATCTAGCTGCGTTAAAAAGAGAAGGGGAGCAGAACTTTTTTGGTGCCATGTACTTGGAAATGGCTGAGCC
>CAUPXP010000016.1:0-28972 GCA_963515455.1 Streptococcus mitis
TTTGGAAGTACATGTCAGGGTTGATACCTTGACGTTGCAAGTTTCCAAGGAATTCGTTTACTGAGCGGTGAACTTCTTCATGAATCATTTCTTCTGGAAGTTCTACGATTTCAGCGTTTTCTACAGCTTTATCAATTGCTGCACCTTCAACTGCATCTTTGTAAGCTTCTTCTTTAGCAGCAGCCAATTCCTTGCGGTATTTTTCTTTCAATTCAGCAAGTGTTTCAACTTCTTCGTCGATGTCTTTTGCAAGCTCATCGTCAAGAGCTGGAACTTCTTTAGCTTTTACTTCGTGGATAGTTGTCACGAATTTAGCTTCTTTACCTGCAAGGTCTTCTGCTTGGTAGTCTTCTGGGAATGTTACGATAACATCAACAGTTTCGCCAGCTGAGTGGCCTACCAATTGGTCTTCGAAACCAGGGATGAATTGACCTGAACCAAGTCCAAGTGAGAAGTTTTCACCTTTTCCGCCGTCAAATTCAACACCGTCGATAGAACCAACGAAGTCGATGACAACAGTGTCGCCGTTTTCAGCAGCAGCTTCTTTGATAACCAATTCAGCCAAGTTGTTGCGTTCGCGTTCGATACGCTCTTCAACGTCAGCGTCAGTTACTTCTTTTTCTACATCAACTGATACTTCAAGGTTTTTGTAGTCACCCAATTTTACTTCAGGTTTTGTAACGACTTCAGCAGTGATAACCCAGTCTTGACCTTTTTCCATTGAAGTTACATCAATTTTTGGTTGAGCAACCACTTCAAGACCAGCTTCTTTTACAGCTGCTTCATAAGCATTTGGCAAAAGAGCGTTCATAACGTCTTGGTAAAGTGATTCTTCACCAAATTTTTTGTCGAAGATAGGGCGTGGAAGGTGACCTTTACGGAAACCTGGAACATTAAGAGATTTCTTCACTGAGTTGAAGACACGGTCCAATTCTGGTTTGATTTGGTCTTGAGAGATAGTGAAAGTCAAGACACCACGGTTTGTTTCTTTGTTTTCAAATGATACAGACATTCTGTCATTTCTCCTTAAAATTTTTTAAATACAGTCTATTATAACATAAATGGGCGACTTTTTTCAAGTAACGAATGCGCTTTTCAATGATGGGGGAGGTACGGTTTCTTCTTGGTTTTCTTTAGGTTTCGAATATAATCTTATAAAAGATGCTTAATGATGGCTGATTACAGTAAAAAACGAATCGCCCACACATCCCTCGTTAGGCGATTCGTTTTGTATTATTTAACCACAAGAACCTTGTAATATTCATACTTATTTGGCTGTGTAATCTTAATTTTTTGACCATAGAAACCATCGATTTCTTTGTCAAAATAATCTGAAAATCTTGATGGCAAGCGTTTCATCTTAAGAACCTCACCAGATTGGTCTGCATATACAAGGAAATGATAGTGGGTTGTAGACATACCGTCATCAATCAATACAAAGTAACCTGTTTTAAGCTTACCTTGTCCATTATCTAAATGGTATAGTTTATTGTTATTGATTGTGAAGTTAGTAGATGGAAGTCTAAGTCGTACACCTGGGTCTTCTAGATAAAAATCATTTCCAACTTTTTTGATTTCTGATCTAGTTGTCATCTCTGGAAGTGGTAATACTCTACGACCATCTGCTCCAAAGTAATATCGACCTGGTAGATTTTGGAAATTACGAATAACAGCTTTAGGATCAATTTCTTGTCCTTCTTCTTTATTATCCACTAAAGCTAAGGTAGTATTTGCAACCTCATCCCCATATTTGTCGGAAAACTTCTTGAACTCAGGTTTGATATACCAAGTGTTTTTATCCACGATAACATCAGTAAAGTTATTTCCGTCAAATTTTGCTGTAACCAGATATTCATATCCATCACCTAAACGAACAATGTCACCATTTTTATAAGGGCTATTTTGTAAAGTGAACATATGCCCATCCTTGCTGAGAATATAGCCTGTGCCATCACTAGAATTTACAACTCTATCAGAGGCCATTGCACCTGATTGTTCGAAATAATACCAATTATTATCTATGCACTCCCAACCTGTCTGCATAGAACCACTAAAACGAAGATAGTACCAAGTAGACCCTTCTTTGTACCAACCAGTGCGCATGGCGCCACTATCTGCTAGGGAGTACCATGTGCTACCTTCTTTGTACCATCCAGTACGCATAGCCCCGCTATCTGCTAGTGAGTACCATGTATTACCTTCTTTGTACCAGCCTGTCTGCATGTTACCAGAACCGTCGAAATGATACCAAGAGCCAGCATTTTGCACCCACTTATTTTTAGCTAGGCTGCCATCTTGAGAAAGATTCCAATCAGCGCCATTTTTAACCCAAGTATCTGCAGCCTGTGCTTGGTTGATAGACAAAAGCAGACCAGCACCTGCAAGTAAACCAAGTGTAAGTAGTTTAGATTTTTTCATAGCCATTTCCTCCTGTCATGAAAATTTAAAGTTGCTGTATGATTTTAACCTCCTTTTGGATTTTTTATATTTTATAATATATATGTTAATCTAAATATTTCTAACTCTATTTTACTCCCCTATAAAATGAATGTCAACAAATAACATAAAAACATTGTGAAAAAAATATTTTACCGTACTAGAACTACTTACTCACTTCTTGGTACTAAATTAAGTCATTTCTCCGATATTATTTTATATAACTACTAAAAATCCTCATGCCCCACCAAGTGGTGCTGAAAGGCATAGACAGCCGCCTGGGTACGATCGCTGACTTCAAGTTTGGCTAAGATATTGGACACGTGGGTCTTAACCGTCTTGAGAGAGATAAAAAGTTCGTCTGCGATACGCTGATTTTCATAGCCCTTGGCGATGAGTTGGAGTACATCTCGCTCACGCGCAGTCAGGTCCTCATGAAGCTCCATATGATTGCGGTGGTATTCGACCTTCTTGCTGACCTCTTGCTCAATGGCCAACTCTCCAGCAGCCACCTTACGGACTGCATGGAGTAGTTCGTCTGCACTAGAAGTCTTAAGCATATAACCTTTAGCCCCAGCATTCAAAACCGGCATTATTTTTTCATTGTCCAAGTAAGAAGTTACAATCAAAATCTTGGCTTCAGGCCATTCTTTAAGGATAGTCAAGGTCGCGTCAATTCCATTCATCTCAGGCATGACGATATCCATGACAATGACATCTGGACGTAATTCCAAGGCCAAGTCAATGCCCTGAGATCCGTTGGATGCCTCACCCACAACTTCTACATCGTCTTGGAGGTCAAAGTAGCTTTTCAAGCCCAATCGGACCATTTCATGGTCATCTACTAGTAAAATTTTCATCTTTACTCCTTTATCATTCCTTATCAAGCAGGCGAATACGGATATCAACCGCCAGTCCTTGCTTGGGAGCTGTCAAGAGTTGAACTGTTCCAGCCATATCTTCAACCCTCTCTTTGATATTTCGCAGTCCATAACTCAAGTCGTCTAAGTTCCCTAACTGGAAACCAATCCCATTGTCCACCACCTTCAGCTGTACTTCAAAATCTGTCTGATAGAGATAGACATCCAGACAAGAGGCCTGGGCATGGCGAAGGGTATTGCTAATCAACTCTTGCAGAATACGGAAGATATGCTCCTCGATTTTCTTAGGCAATTTCGTCACATTTTGCTTGAAACTAACCTTGAGATCACTCTTGTCCTCAAGCTCTTTTAAAAGGATTTGAATTCCTTCAACCAGACTCTTCTGCTCCAGCTCAACTGGTCGCAAATGCAAGAGCAAGACCCGTAAATCCTTCTGGGCAGTTTCTACAATAGCTGTGACACTCTGCAACTGGATCTGCATCTTTTCTCTATCCAATTTCAAAGCCTGTTGACTGACACCTGACAAAATCATGTGAGCCGCAAACAACTCCTGACTGACGGTATCGTGCAAATCCCGAGCAATCCGCTTCCGTTCCTTCTCGATGATTTCCTCTTCCTGAGCAAGACTCTGATTTTCTGCTTTTTGAAGAGCTTCTGTCAAAAGATTAAGTTTACCTGACAAGGACTTGAAACTGGCATCCAAATCTGGATCTGCAAGCTGAACCACTTCTTGCCCTGCCAATAAACGCTTGAGATTAGCCTGCATCTTTCTTAGAGAAAGCTCTTCAATACCTCGCCAAAATAGGGCTAAGAGACAGGTCATGGTCATGCTGAATATCAACAACAAAAAGACAAATTTTTCTGTTTTTTCGACATCATGCAAGAAAATAGACCAGTCAAAGTCAAGGATTTCCAGCAAGCTGTGGGAGAAAAATAAGACAAACAGGAAGGAGGTGAGAGCAATGATTACATAGGCTTGTTTTTTCATCCTCTAACCACCTCCACATCGCCAATCATAGTGGTCAAGAAAATCTTGACACTCTTGTTACTCTTGAGATAGTCTCTTGTTTCTTGATGATAGTGTTCATTACGGAGGGCTCGCTTGGGTTGATTGAAAAAAGTCAAATCACCATAGAGACAGTTAACGCTAAGACTGACTTCCACATCTACAGGCACAATGATTTTGGTCGTTCCTACCATCTTTCTGAGGATAATGACATTGTCATGATTGGTTAGAATGACCCTCTCCAGATGAATAGTGTCCTTGCCCATGAGACGAAAGAGATTGATATCATCAAACTGGCAAGTCTGGTAGCTTGAAAAATGATGGAGATTTCCAAACCAACGATTTTTCTCCTTCTTAACCGTTACCACCTCTTCAAAGACCAAATTGGTCTGCTCTTTTTCCTGATTCATCATCGGATAAAGAAGAAAGAGGCTATAGATAACCGCAACAAAAATAGCTAGAATCACAAAGGGATTAAGCATGACGATGAAAAAGAAGAGAATGGTTGCAACCACTAAAAGAAGATTATTGCCCTCTTTACCAGTGTAATAGCGAATCAAAAGCAAAAAGAGGAATAAAATCAGCAGAAAACGCGAAAAATGCTCTGATACCATCAAAATCAGAGCTCCTGTCAGAAGACAGGCTTCGATAAATAAAAAGATTTTAAATTTTCTCATAGGTGCATCCTCTCCCTCCTATTTTATCACAATTCAAAAAAGTCACCTCAGTCTGAGGATGGAAAAAAAGGCGGTGGTTACGCCTTTTTCATCTGATCCTTTGCTTCTTTTAATTTTCCATAAAGAAGATAGTCTACTTTTTGCAGATCTGCTATGGTGACACAATTAAGGGCACACATAATCAAACGCAGATCGTCTTTCCAGCCTTGGACAATGCCAATCACTTCTTCAACTGAATAGGTTTCAACCAATTCCAGAACTGTTCGAGACAGTCCTACAGCCTTGGCACCAAAGACCAAACACTTAATCATATCCAGCGGATTGCGAACACCTCCACTGACCAAGAGTGCAACCTTATCTTTCCATTCTTGGGCATTGAGTAGGGCCTGCATGGTGGACTGGCCCCATTGATTGAGGTAATCACGTTGACCACTGCGACGGTTTTCGATATAGGCAAAGCTGGTACCACCACGACCCGATAGGTCAACGGTTTGAACCCCTAGTTCATAAGCTCTCTCAATTGTCTTCACATCCATTCCAAAGCCCACTTCCTTGAGGACAATAGGAACAGGGATTTGCTTGCTGTAGTCTGCTAAATGCGATTGCCAGCTTCGAAACTTTCTTTCTCCCTCAGGCATAAGCAATTCCTGCATAACATTGACATGCACTTGCAAGAGAACAGGATTCATCTCTTCTACAGTCTGAAGTCCCAACTCAACAGGCTTGTCCAATCCAATATTGGTTCCAAGAAGGAGATTTGGATAGCTAGACTTAACAGAAAATGAGGCATCTGTAGGATCCTTTAGGGCTGCGCTATAAGAGCCCGTTACAAATAAAATACCACAGGTTTCTGCCACCTGAGCTAGTTTTTGATTGATTTCTTTACCTTTTTCACTCCCACCTGTCATGGCATTGATATAAAAAGGAAAGTTCCACTTTCGACCAGCAAATTCTGTCGAAAGATCGATTTCATCCAGGTCGTAAAGAGGCAAGGAAGAATGAATCAACTCCACCTCATCAAAGCTATTATAGGAACTTTTCTGCTCAAGGGCATAGCGGATATGCTCGTCCTTACGATTTGTCGTCATGTCCTATCCTTTCTTGATATAAGAGCTCAATCCCCAGATCGGCCCAGCGATTTTTTAAAGTTTCAGTTGATTGCGCATCAAAACTCAAGGCAATGCCACAGTCACCACCACCCGCACCGCTACTCTTGGCACCAGCCTGCAAATCTTGACTGGCTTCTTTCAGTTGTCTGAGCGAAGGCGTGTAAATATCTGTGCTCAAGCCTTCTAAAAGCTGACTGGCTGTTTCCACCTGCTCGATAATTTTTTCTGCTTCCCCCTGCTCCAAGGCTTCTACTAAAGCAACTACCGTTTCTTTTGAGGAATTTAAAAAATTTTGATTGATATTTTGCTTGATTTGTTGAACCATATGACTCGATACAGCCACTTCCTTGGTCCATCCCACTAGAAAATCACATTCTAATGTTGGTTTCACTTGTGAGATAGAAAAGCCCCAATCACGCTCCAAAACTGTTGCCAAGTTTTCTTCTTCCAACCAGGCAGCCACCTTCTGGCGATCAAATGACTGGTAAAGGACCAAATCCTCTACCACAATACAGGCAAGGTCTCCCATGGAACCATTGTCTCCGCGCTTGAGCAAGACAGCGCTAGCCAACTTGAACAAGAGCTCCTGATTAACCGAAATATCATATAAAGCCAGTAAGGACTTGACAACCAAGACAACGACGCTACCACTAGATCCTAGACCAAACTTTTTCCCTTCTCGTTCCATTTTTCCTCGAATTTCTAGAGAAAAAGGTCGCAAGGTTTGCCCACGATAAACGAGGAAATCTTCCACTAAAGCAATCGTTTCTTGAATCAAGCTGTAGGCAGGATTGGGTGTCAAATCCACTGCGAAATCAAACATATCTGAATAGATACGGTAACTATCAGAAAAAGCAATCTCTCCCCTCATATAGATGGGAATGGCCTTTATCAAGGCTAACTGTCCTGGATTTAAAATAGCATATTCACCTGCCCAATAGAGTTTTCCGCAAGTTTTAACAGCAATCATCTTGGCTCAAATCCTTTGTTTTTGACACAATCAAGCGATAACGCTGACTGAAGATTTCAGATAAATGCTCCAAGTCTTTCTCCTGACAGAGGACCTTGACATTGGGACCAGCATCCATGGTAAAGTAGCAGGCCTCTCCTTGCTCACGAAGCTGGCGGACAAAGTCCATGGCTTCATAGCTTGCATCAGTCAGATAAGAAAAGGCTGGTGATGCTGTTTTGGTCGTAGCATGCATAGCCAGGGCATTTTTCTCCGTTAATTCCCCAACCTTGGCAAAGTCATTTTCCTTAAGGTAAACCAACATATCCTGATAGTCCTTCTCAGACTGACGCACCCAGTCGTCAAAAGTCGTCGAGGTTTCCACACAGAGTTTCATCCCGTCACGGCTAGAAATTGGTTTTTTCTTGTCTTCTAGCACCAACATCATCATAGCTAGTTTCAAGTCTGTCTCGACAGGGTAAATTTCTCCACTATCCTTATCCCAGGCACCTAGCGGTCCATAAAAACTCCGAGAAGAAGAGCCTGAGGCAAACTTAGCCTCCTGTGCCAACTGACTTCTATCCAAGCCAAGCTTGAAATAAGCATTGCAAGCCTTGACCAGGGCGGACAAACCACTAGAGCTTGAAGACAATCCCGCTGCGGTAGGCATATTGTTTTGAGTATCAATACGGACAAAGCCCTCACCAGCTGGACGGTAGCGGTCAATAATCTTACTCATCTTGGCATGCTCAGCCTCGTTTTGTAGCTGACCATTGATATAAAATTCATCAGAAGTCGCATCCGTCGGTAGAGATGACAAAGTCGTCTCCGTATACATATTTTCCAAAGTCAGAGAAATACTGCTAGTAGCAGGCACCATCTCTTTTTCTTTTTTCTTTCCCCAATATTTAATAATAGCAATATTTGCGTAGGAACGTACTGTTACAGGCTCTCGATCCATGTCTGAATAGCTCCTTTCTCTTCTAATCTTTCTGCTAGTTCTTGAGCTTGAGTCAAATTGGTTGCCAAGGCTATGATACAGCCTCCAAGCCCACCACCGCTCATCTTGGCACCCAGAGCACCATGGCTAAGAGCCGTTTCGACTAAAGAATCTGACTCAGGACTACTGACACCAATTTCTTTTAAATGTAAATGTGCTTGACTGAGGATTTGTCCCAGCCCTTCAGCATCTTTTTGTGAAATCGCAACTTCTGCCTGCTGGGTCAATTCTCCCAAGTCATGCAAAAACGGTAGGGCATCTTTCCCCTTATTTTGAACCACTTGGATGGCTTCACGAGTATGGCCATAAACACCTGTATCAGCAATCACCAAATAGGCAGATAAATCCATCTCAAGCTCTGTAAATCCTACATTCTTAATAAATCGAATAGGCTGGTCACTGAGACAGGTCTTGGCATCCAAACCACTCGGATTCATATGGGCAATCATCTCAGCCCGATTAACCAAGATTTCTAGTACATCATGAGGCAGTTCTGCCTGATAATAGTCAAATACAGCACGAATGGCCGCTATGCTGATAGCTGCTGACGAACCCATTCCCCGTTTTTCAGGGATAGCCGAGTCAATCTCACAGCGAATGCAAGCCTCTTCGATAGCCAAATACTCAAGCGAGGCATAAACCGCCATAGACAAGGTATCCTCCTCATATAGACGCCAAGGACTCGCTGCAGGAACTACCTTACAAGTCACTTCCACCTCCAAAAGAGGCAGGGAGATAGCAGGATAACCGTAAACAACCGCATGCTCCCCTATTAAAATAATCTTACTATGTGCCTGACCGACACCCACTTTTTTTATCATGTTTTCCTTTTACTAGACGAAAAAGACCGTCTTATTTTTTCATACAAGTATTGCTTCTCTCCTATCTATTTTATTATATTTTCACAAAAAAAGCGATTGTTTCCTTCACAATCGCTTCTTTCATTATCGAACCCATTCACCATTATAATTGATAGAATAGCCATCTACGTTCGTATTCACTGCCAAAGCACCTGAGCTATAAGCGTAGTACCATTTACTACCGACCTGGAACCAACCAGTGACCATGGCTCCTGATGAACGGAGATAGTACCACTTGTTACCAAGGTTTTGCCAACCCGTTTTCATATCACCATTTGACTCGTCTAAATAATACCAAGTCGAACCTTCCTGATACCAGCCAGTTGCCATGGCTCCTGATGAACGGAGATAGTACCACTTATTACCAAGGTATTTCCAAGCAGTTTGCATTGCAGCACTTGTTGTATCCAGATAGTACCAAGTTGAATTATCATTTATCCAACCCGCACGTCTTTCACCCCCAAGGTAGTCTTTCCCTGAATAACCTGTTTTTGCTAAGTAATACCAGTTAGACTGATCATAAAGCCAACCTGTTTTTAAAGAATGGTCTTGATCAAAGTAATAATTTGCTAATTTAAGAACTTCTAAGCCCTCAAAGCCTTCACCATGTTTTTTGCCAACATTTAACGAATCCTTAACTTCTAATTGTTTCCATCCAACAAATTCTTGTAGGACCCCATCTTGTCCAAAGTAGTACCACTTCGGTTGAAGGGCAATTTCGAAAACTGGTCGATTATCAAATAAATCATCACGATAACCTGTCCCAGGGATTTCTAAGTATTGCCAACCGACTACCATTTCTCCACTATCACCAAAATAGTAGGTTTTACCGTCTATTTTATGCCAATAGATTGCTTTATGGTCATCTTTTATATAATATTTTCTATTATCCTTATCAACAAACTGTCCACCTGTAGTATCCGCCAATACTGCACTTGTTGCTAGCAGACCAAAGAAAAAGATTGCTAATGCGATTTGCATCAATTTTTTTATTACTTTCATTAGATGTATCCTCCATAACTGATTGTAGCAAATACAAAATCGCATGTCAACATATAAAGAACTCATATAAAAAGCAGTTACAAAACTGCAACTGCTTTTCTATTCTTGCATGGTGTAACCGACACCACGCACAGTTTTAATGTAGCTTTTTTGACCTTTTACATCAAGCTTGCTACGTAGATAACGGATATAGACATCCACGATATTGGTCTCTGTCGCACTTTCGTACTTCCAGACACTTTCCAATAACTGCTCACGAGTCAAGACTTTCTTGCTTCCCATGAGAGTAGCCAGAAGGTCATACTCACGACGCGTCAGAGCAATCATCTCCTCGCCACGATAAACGGTATGATGTTCTACATCCATACGCAGATTGCGGTAAGAAGTTGGAACCTTCATCTGACTACAGTGTTGGTCGATAAAGTCCCGACCTCGGAAAATCGCTGAAATACGAGCTACCAGATTCTCAATAATAACTGGCTTATAGATGTAAGAAACGGCAAAGCGTTGGATTGTCTCGAGCTGGTCTTGCAATTCTTCTCGATGGTCCAAGACCATGATGACTGAAGCTGGCTTAGTCCGACTCAGCTTATCTGCAAAATCCTGGGCTGTCATATCCCCCAGATGAGCATTCAATAAAATCAAGTCATAGTCTGTCTGAAGAGCCATGGAGAGGGCTTTTGGCCCCTCCTCAACCTGATCAACTCGGTATTGCTCTTTTTGGAGTTCCAAACTTAAAAAATGAGCTAGATTTCTTTCTTTCTCAAGTAATAAAATCCGTTTCCCCATGGCAGACCTACTTATTTTTCGTCATACCAAGAGTAGTGGAATGTTCCTTCTTTGTCTTTACGTTGGTAAGTGTGGGCACCAAAGTAATCACGTTGCGCTTGAATCAAGTTAGCTGGAAGGTCAGCTGAACGGTAGCTATCAAAGTAAGTAATAGCTGCTGAGAAAGTTGGCACTGGCACACCAGCTTGAACAGCAAGAGCTACAATATCACGCACTGCTTGTTGGTACTTAGCAGTAACATCCAAGAAGTACTCATCCAAAAGAAGGTTTGCAAGGTCTGCATCACGGTTGTAAGCATCTGTAATCTTTTGCAAGAAACGAGAACGGATGATACAGCCATCACGCCAGATAGATGCGATGTCCGCAAATGGCAAGTTCCAGTTATTTTCTTTAGAAGCTACACGCAATTGCGCAAAACCTTGTGCGTATGAAATGATTTTTGAGAAGTAAAGGGCTTGACGGATCTTTTCAATCAACTCAGCCTTGTCTCCTTCAAATTTGAAGGCAGCTGGTTTTGGAAGAACCTTGCTAGCATGTACACGTTCTTCTTTATAAGTAGAGATGTAACGTGCAAATACTGACTCAGTGATGAGTGACAATGGCACACCAAGGTCAAGTGATGATTGACTAGTCCATTTACCAGTTCCCTTGTTACCTGCAGCGTCAAGGATGTAGTCTACGATTGGTCCATCTTGGCCTTCATCGTCTTTACGGCTCAAGATATCAGCTGTGATTTCGATCAAGTAGCTGTCCAATTCACCCTTGTTCCACTCAGTAAAGATTTCAGCCATGTCTTCTGCAGAAAGGCCTAGCAAGTGTTGCATCAAGTCATAGCTTTCTGCAATCAATTGCATGTCACCATACTCGATACCGTTGTGAACCATTTTCACATAGTGACCAGCTCCATCAGGACCGATGTAAGTCACACATGGTTTACCATCTTCTGGTGCTTTAGCTGAGATTTCTTCAAGAACATCCGCAACCAATTCGTAGGCTTCTTTTTGTCCACCAGGCATGATAGAAGGACCTTCAAGGGCACCTTTTTCACCACCAGAAACCCCAGTACCGATAAAGTTGATACCTGAGTTTGCCAATTCTTCATTACGACGGATTGTATCTTTGTAGAAAGTGTTTCCTCCGTCGATCAAGATATCACCCTTGTCAAGGTGTGGAAGAAGGGCTTGGATAGTGGCATCTGTACCAGGTCCAGCTTGAACCATGAGCATGATACGACGAGGTTTTTCGATTGAGTTTACAAAACTTTCAACATCATAGCTTGGGACAAAGTTCTTTTCAGGATGGCAAGCAATTACATCTTCCGTTTTTTCTTTACTACGGTTGTAGATAGCAACTGTGTAACCACGAGATTCAATATTAAGGGCAAGGTTACGACCCATTACGGCCATACCTACGACACCAAAGTTAGCTTTTGTCATTTGACACTCCTCTTGTTTGATTTGTTTTATTTTATCATTTTTACTTTTGAAAAGAAAGAATTTTGTAACGACTGCTTAGTAGTCCAAGTCATCCGCATGACCAGCGCCATTTCCGACAAAGTAGCCTGTCTTACAGTTAAGGGTAAAGAGATAGGTTCCATCTGGCTTGTAGAGATTATAATAACCATTGCCGTTAACGATATTGACACGTTCAAGGATATATTGGTCTCCAGTGATATAGCCACGTGAACGTGAAGTCGCTAGAATTTGTTCCAAGACACCATCCGCGAAATCCCAGGCAGAGTTGTTACTATCATCAATAGCAGACTGATTATAGGCAACACGACTAGCACTTCTTTGAACAGCAACCCCTGCACTTGATACGCCCATATTGACTTCGCTACGAGAACTTCTAGTCTCATTTGAGGCAGCATTTGAACTACTTGGGCTTGTCTCACTGGTCGTATTTGAGCTTGTTTGACTAGAGCTTGAGCTACTAGTTTGACTTGAACTTGAGCTAGAATTACTTGTTTGCTGGCTCTTACCAAGGCTGATAGCCTTATCTAGCACTTTATCAAGCTCCGTATTTCCAGTTTTAATATCTGTAAATTTAGCATCCGATTTGGCTTTAGCATTGGTATCCAAAACACCATCCACAATAGCTGGTTTTTCAAATTGTGCATTGACATCTTGAATTGCCTTGATTTGCGTTGCTAGACTATCATACTTCGATTTGGCAAGCGTGTGTTCACGACTACCTTCCAGTTTATCAAGCAGTGTCTTAAGTTGACTCAGTTTATCAAACTGGCTATTTTTCAAAGCCGTTTTATTACTGTCTGTGTAGAAGGCGTCATAAAGTGTATTAAAATCATCCACATCCGATTGATTGGCTGTAGTTGATTGAGAAGTTTCAATTTCCTTGGTCGAGCGATTCACTTGACGATAGACATAATAAGCACTGACACAGATAATTACTGATACAAGCGCCAAAACGGTCAAAACAAAGCCTTTTTTACTTTTCTTTTCTGAGTCTTCTTGTTCCAGACGAGAAAGGTTTTGCTTCTCTTCCACTTCCTCAGTCATTTCTGTTGGATTTTCATCCTCTAGCAATAGGGGATCCAAGCCTTGCTCCTCATCGTCCAGAGGTAAGGGTGGTAAAATGTCTTCAGAAGATGGAACTTCCTCCGAAGAAGCTTCTGACTCTTCTACAGCCTCACGCATCTCTTGAATTAAATCATCCAGACTCTGAGTTTCGACTAACTCCTCTTTTTTGTATTGGCGAGTCGCAAACTTATCTGCTTCGATTTCATCTTTGTGTTGCTTGACATACTTGTCCAAAATGGAATCTTCAGGCAAGACTCCTGCTTCCACTTCTTCATTTTTACGAATCGCTTGACCAACTGTTAGCTCTTTTGCTTCATCAAAATCAAATCGCGATTCTTGGTTTTCTTTTTTATGACGATTCCGTCTTTTCTTACTCATGAGTATCCCTTTCTATTTTAACTCTTGACGTTTGACACGCTGACCAAAATATTGATACAGATCCACTTTCAAGGTTCCGTTGTATAACTTACGCTTCTTATCTGCTTGGCTACCATACTTGCTTTCAAAGGCTTCATCACTAGTCAGGATAAATTTGCTCCAAGTTTTCAGTGGTGCAAATACTTGACCCATCGCAGCATAAAGCTTGGTCACCCCTGCATCATCTGATAAACGCTCCCCGTAAGGCGGATTGGAAATAATCACACCATTGATTTTATCAGAACGTAAATCCTGCACGCGCATCTGCTTAAAAGTAATATCCCCTGCAACACCAGCTGCCTGAGCATTGGCCTTAGCAATTTCCACCATGCGAGCATCAATATCACAGCCCATAATATCCAGTTCCAGCTCACGGTCTACTTTTTTAGCCGCTTCTGTACGCACTTCCTGAATCAAGCGATCGCTGACCCAATTCCATTCCTCAAAAGCAAAGGAGCGACGAAGACCAGGCGCCATCTTTCTGGCAATCATGACCGCCTCGATACAGAAAGTCCCCGAACCACAGGTCGGATCAATCAAAGGCTTGTCTGGATACCAGTTAGAAAGTTGTAAAATGGCCGCCGCCATGTTTTCCTTGATAGGGGCTCCCCCTTTTTCGGTACGATAACCACGTTTAAAGAGGCTAGACCCTGTCGTATCAATCATGACAGTTGCCACATCTTTGAGAATAGAGACCTCAATCTTAAACTCTGGGCCATTCTCCATCAAAGGAACCCCTTCTGGGCGAGCATAGTGTTTCTGCAATTTCTTGACAACAGCTTTCTTAGAAATAGCCTGAACACTAGGTTCATTATGTAGTTTAGATTTAACACATTTGGCTTTTGAAATCGGGAACCGAGCTCCAAGTGGTAAATAATTTTCCCAGTCTAAAGCGAAAACTCCCTGAAACAACTCTTCAAAAGTCTTAGCTGGGAAGGTTCCTACGATAATTTTGATACGATCTGCTGCCCGAAGCCAAAGGTTGGTTTCGATAATCGCTCTCACGTCTCCTTGAAAACGAACACGTCCATTTTCAACCTGACAATCGTAGCCCAGCTCTCGTACTTCTCGTCCTACAACAGCTTCAAGTCCTGCTGCCACAGTTGCAATTAAATTAAATTCTTTTTTCATGTTACAGTCTTGCAAGACCTTTCTATATGTCCACTTTAAAAAATGAGGTTGAGAAAATTTCTCAGCCCCAACCTATATGCAATTTTCTATAAGCCATGTTTTGTTCCAGAAGTGACTAGGACCACTTCCTTCGATAATCATCTGTCTACCACTAACAGCTCTAGCTGATAGCAGTCAGAATACTACGTTCGTTTCCGCGTACTCCATGCCCCGACCAAAATTTGGGTTGCTAGCTTGAGGGGTTTACCGCGTTCCACTCTCTCTGTTTCCAGAAAGACTCCGTCACTGTGGCACTTTCAAGCCTACTCTGGCCTATCCAAGGACTTAGCCATTTCAACTGCCGTAACGATTTCTCGTCCCTAGGCTTATGGTTTCGCCTAGCACAAACACTACAGGCATCACAGCCTGTGCTAGCATGGACTTTCCTCATGAGAAGCAATTCTCCTCACGCGATTATCCAAAAATTGCATGTAACAAGACCTGAATTACAAATCAGTATTGTCTAAAATTTGTTTACCGAATACTTCTTTTTCAAGACGATTCAAGCGTTTCAAAATATCAAAATTCGTCATAGAAGATGAAGCTGCCACATCAATTGGATCTGGGTGACTAGGACTTGGAGCCGAGCTCACTTGCGGTTTACGCGTTAATTCTTCCTTCAAATCCGCAATCTCCTGACGAAGTGACTTAACCAAGGCAGCATAGGTTTCATAGTCCTTGATGACATCGTCTAAAAACTCATCAACTTCTACCTTGCTATACCCACGAACTTCACGTCCAAACTCTTGTTCAAAAATATCTTTTGCTGAAAAAATAATACTTGTCATGTCTCTCTCCATTCTCGCTTGCTAGTATTATTATATAAAAAAAGGCAAACAAAAATCAAGGTCAAAGCTTCAATTTTCGGAAAAATTTTCAGCAAGTTCATTTAATTGATCAAATGTTAATCTCTTTATAAAATAGTCCTCTTGATTTTTCATCTTTTGGTAAAAATAAGCTAGTTTCGTTTCATTTTCTTCATCATAAAAAAGATAGGAACTAGTCGTGTTTTCCAGCAAAAACTGCTGGTAATCTCTTAACTGCCCCTTGTGCTCATAGCGAGGATAAGCATATTTGACAAAGTCTACCTGCTTAAAACGACTCAGTTTCATCTGATTGCCTTCATTCCAATTTTCCCCATGGGTTTCAAAAGCAAAAATGGTGGCCAACTGGAAACCGTACTCGGTTTTCATCTCCTGAGCAACCTCTAAAACCCAATATTCAAAACCCAAACTTCCTGTAAACACAAGCCAAGACACCCCATCTGCTGCCATAGCCTCTAAATCTTTACGTATTGCTTTTTTTATCAATTTAAGACGAGGATCCTTATCAGAAAACAAACCCAAATCAAAAGCAGAATAGCCTAAAACCAAAGCTGTAGCCATTTTTAACCCTTTCTGTGCAAATTTATGGTATAATAGAGTGATGTTATTGTACCAATAAGGAGAATTATGGTCAACTATCCACATAAACTTTCATCACAAAAAAGACAAACCTCTCTTTCTCAACCCAAAAATTTCGCAAATCGAGGAATGTCTTTTGAAAAGATGATCAATGCTACCAACGACTACTATTTGTCTCAGGGCTTGGCTGTTATACACAAGAAACCAACCCCTATTCAAATCGTACGAGTGGACTATCCACAACGAAGTCGTGCCAAGATTGTTGAAGCTTATTTTCGACAAGCTTCAACGACGGACTATTCTGGCGTTTATAATGGATATTACATCGACTTTGAAGCCAAGGAAACAAAACAAAAACGTGCGATTCCGATGAAAAATTTTCATCCACATCAGATTCAGCATATGGAACAAGTCCTTGCCCAACAAGGAATCTGCTTTGTCCTTCTTCACTTTTCTTCTCAGCAAGAAACCTACTTATTGCCGGCACTTGATTTAATTCGCTTCTATCATCAAGATAAGGGACAAAAATCAATGCCACTTGGATATATTCGAGAATATGGATATGAAATCAAGGCTGGTGCCTTCCCTCAAATTCCTTATCTCAATGTTATCAAAGAACATTTATTAGGTGGTAAAACAAGATGAACAAACCAACGATTCTGCGCCTAATCAAGTATCTGAGCATTAGCTTCTTAAGCTTGGTTATCGCAGCCATTGTCTTAGGCGGAGGAGTTTTTTTCTACTACGTTAGCAAGGCTCCTAGCCTATCCGAGAGTAAACTAGTTGCAACAACCTCTAGTAAAATCTACGACAATAAAAATCAACTCATTGCTGACTTGGGTTCTGAACGCCGCGTCAATGCCCAAGCCAATGATATTCCCACAGATTTGGTTAAGGCAATCGTTTCTATCGAAGACCATCGCTTCTTCGACCACAGGGGGATTGATACCATCCGTATCCTGGGAGCTTTCTTGCGCAATCTGCAAAGCAATTCTCTCCAAGGTGGATCAACTCTCACCCAACAGTTGATTAAGTTGACTTACTTTTCAACCTCGACTTCCGACCAGACTATTTCTCGTAAGGCTCAGGAAGCTTGGTTAGCGATTCAGTTAGAACAAAAAGCAACCAAGCAAGAAATCTTGACCTACTATATAAATAAGGTCTACATGTCTAATGGGAACTATGGAATGCAGACAGCAGCTCAAAACTACTATGGTAAAGACCTCAATAATTTAAATTTACCTCAGTTAGCCTTGCTGGCTGGAATGCCTCAGGCACCAAACCAATATGACCCCTATTCACATCCAGAAGCTGCCCTTGACCGTCGTAACTTGGTACTTTCAGAGATGAAAGGTCAAGGCTACATTTCTGCCGAACAGTATGAGAAGGCTATCAATACTCCTATTACTGATGGACTCCAAAGTTTGAAATCAGTCAATAGCTACCCAGCATATATGGACAATTATCTCAAAGAGGTTATCGACCAAGTAGAACAAGAAACTGGCTATAACCTTCTAACTACTGGGATGGATGTTTACACAAATGTAGATCAAGAGGCTCAAAAACGTCTGTGGGATATCTACAACTCCGATCAATACGTCTCTTACCCTGACGATGATTTGCAAGTCGCATCTACGGTCGTAGATGTTTCCAATGGTAAAGTCATCGCCCAACTTGGAGCTCGTCACCAAGCAAGTAACGTTTCATTTGGTACCAACCAAGCTGTGGAAACCAATCGTGACTGGGGTTCTACTATGAAATCAATCACTGACTATGCTCCCGCTTTAGAATATGGAGTCTATGACTCTACTGCTTCTATTGTACATGATGTTCCTTATAACTATCCTGGAACTGATACTCCACTCTACAACTGGGATCATGTCTACTTTGGAAACATTACAATCCAGTATGCTCTTCAACAATCACGAAATGTCACAGCCGTTGAGACTTTGAATAAGGTCGGTCTAGATAGAGCTAAAACCTTTCTTAATGGTCTTGGTATCGACTATCCAAGCATGCATTATGCAAACGCCATTTCAAGTAACACAACTGAATCCAACAAACAGTACGGAGCAAGTAGTGAAAAAATGGCTACTGCCTACGCCGCCTTTGCTAATGGTGGTATTTACCACAAACCAATGTATATCAATAAAATCGTCTTCAGTGATGGTAGTGAAAAAGAATTTTCTGATGCTGGTACACGAGCTATGAAAGAAACTACTGCCTATATGATGACCGAAATGATGAAAACTGTTTTAGCTTACGGAATCGGACGTGGTGCTTACCTACCATGGCTTCCACAAGCAGGTAAGACAGGTACTTCTAACTATACTGACGACGAAATTGAAAAGTATATCAAGAACACTGGCTACGTAGCTCCAGATGAAACGTTTGTAGGTTATACTCGTAAGTATTCTATGGCTGTATGGACTGGTTACTCAAATCGTTTAACTCCAATCGTTGGAGATGGTTTCCTAGTTGCTGCTAAGGTTTATCGCTCAATGATATCGTATCTATCAGAAGATGACCAACCTGGAGATTGGACAATGCCAGATGGCTTGTATAGAAATGGAGAATTCGTCTTCCAGAACAACGCAAAGAACACATGGAATAATTCAGTAACACAACAAACACAAACAGTAGAAACTCCAAGCACAACAGCTGAAAGTTCAACTACACAGGCAAGTACGACGGTTGGTCAACAACCCAATAATGCTCCAGCAACTGATCCTAGCCAAGGACAAGCTGGTCAAGCTGTTCAACCGACACAACCAGTACAACCAACGCCACAAAATCCACAAGTTCAACAACCACAACAGTGAGATGAAAGAAAATCCTGAGAATAAAAACTCAGGATTTTTTCTACAAAAAAATTAGCTTCATAATCTTTGAAAGTGAAGAGAGGTTTCAACTCATTTTCAATAAACCAAAAGAAGTTAGCTTACAACTAACTTCTTTTTATCTTATTTCACATGTTTTGCGAGTTCTTCTTGCGCTTTTTTATTGGATTCTGCTTTTTCTTTCATCCATTTTTCTTGAGCTTTTTGATATTCATCTGCAGTAACTGCCTTGTCTTGAATTTCAAGGTATTTATACAAGACTGGGTCACTTGTACCTTTATTTCCTGACAATGCAAATGGTATTGTAAATGGTACCATCTTAGACAAGATTGGACGACCAGTTTTAGAAGTTGTTGGGATGATCAAAGCACTGTCGGTCAACCAAGCTTGGGCAGCAGCGTATTTATCATAGCGTTTAGCAACATCTGTAGCCTCATCACCAGCTTCAGTAACCAATTTTTCGTAGTCATATAGACCTACTTTTTTAGCAGCTACATTATCTTCCCCTGAGTCAAATCCTAAATATGTTTTAGTACTTTCTCCTACAGAAGGTTTGATAATATCAAGGTAGGTTGATGGATCGGCAAAGTCTGGACCCCAACCGACATTATCTGATAAATCCCAGTCTTCGCCAGCAGCATTTTCAGCAAATAGAGTTACATTAAGCAATTCATCTTTTTGCAATTGTTGGATATCAATAACGACATTATCAGTTCCTAAAGTTGCTTCCAAGGATTGTTTCATAGATTGGACGCGCTGAACTTTTGTAGTTGCTGTCTGGTCAACAGGCATATCTAGGTGAATTGGGAATGTCACACCTTCTGCTTGTAAAGCTGATTTAGCTTTAGCAAATTCAGCCTTGGCTTTTTCTGGATTGTAGAGACCATCTTGTGAATCGGCCAGATTAACATCCTTCCATTCATCCCCATAGGTTACTAATTTTTCTTTGACCATATCGCCAAAGTTTTTCCCATCTGCTTGAACAAATGTTGGTGGCACAAAGAGATTACGCAAGATTTTGCTTGCTCCAGTTTCTCCATTCAACTGAGAGGCATAAGCTGTACGGTCAAATCCAAAGGCAATAGCCTGACGGAAATCCTTGTTTAAGAGCGCCTTTTTAGTAGATGTCTTTTGTTCTTCGCTAGTCTTAGATGTGTGTTTATAAGATTGACGGTCAATATTTGTTCCTACTAGATAAGTCGTAGAGTCTTGTTGAGTATAGACGATATTGTCTTTCATACTCTTCTCAAGCTCTGCGAAACTTGCACTTGTTGGATAAAGACGAGCTGCTGTAAGGCTACCATCTTTAAAGTTTTCTGCTGGTTTGCTGGTATCTTGCCCATCCCAGAATGACAATTTGACCTTGTCAATATGCACATTGTCCTTATCCCAATAGTTCGGATTTTTCGCAAATTCAACAGAGGATTTGGTCACAATGGATTTCAACAAATAAGGGCCGTTATACAAGAGACTACTTGGATCCGTCGCTTTGGCAAAATCATCCCCTTTTGAGTTCAAAAACTCTTCATTGACTGGCGCAAGCACACCCATGGTTGTTTTTGAGTTCCAAAAAGTTTCAGGTTTGTTCAAGGTGTATTGGATTGTTTGGTCGTCAAGCGCTTTAATCCCGACTTGAGCAAAGTCTGTGATTTCACCTTTGGCATAGGCATCCAGACCTTTGATTGAATCCTGTACCAAGTAAAGGGCTTCTGCTTTCTTATCTGTTGCATATTTAAGTCCTGTTACAAAGTCCTGAGCCTTAACAGGAGCATACTCTTCTCCCTCAGATGTATACCACTTGGCATCCTGACGAATCTTATAAGTATAAGTCAAGCCATCCTTAGAGACAGACCAGTCTTCTGCCAATGAAGGAACAAGGTTCCCGTATTTATCATTTTCAAGCAATCCATCAATCACATTACTAGTAATCTCAGAAGTTGCTGCCTTACCAGTTGTCAAATAGTTGAGATTATCTGGATGTGTCTCGTAGGTAAATGCAAAGGTCTTTTCACCTTGAGCGCCTGAACCCCCAGAACAAGCAGCTAAAACACCAGCTGCTAATAAGGTTACTCCCGCAAGAGCCAATACTTTTCTTGTTTTCATAGTATTCTCCTTTGTTTTTTTATTCATTATAGACTCTTTTTCAAGTCCTGTCAATAGAATTTTCTGAATTTTAAGAGTTATTTGTTATATTTGATATATTCTGAAAAATAAAATTGTTCATTTATGCCAAAAAAGCCAACAGAGATTCTCTTCTGATAAGCAGAAAAGAATCTTGTTGACCTTACTTCTAAAAATCTTAAGTAGCAAAGATTCTAAAATGACAGAATCCTTGCATCATTGTCCCAACTCTTCCTCGACTACTTCCAAGGCCCGTTCGATGACCACATGCATGTCATAGTATTTATAATCAGCCAAACGTCCACAGAAAATGACCTTATCATTCTGTGCTGCTTCTTCTTGATATTTAGCAAACAGGACATTGTTTCTCTCGTCATTGATTGGATAATAAGGCTCATCTCCTCGTTTCCAATCAGCTGGGTATTCACGAGTAATGACCGTTTTAGCTTGTGTACCATACTCAAAGTGTTTATGCTCAATAATGCGAGTATAAGGAATTTCTCGTTCTGTATAGTTGACAACAGCATTTCCTTGATAGTTTTCTTCATTGAGAACTTCATGCTCAAAACGAAGACTACGATATTCTAACTCACCATGTTTATAATCAAAGTATTGGTCAATCATCCCTGTAAAGACAACTTTTTCAGCAGAAGCTTCTAATTCCTGACGATTGGCAAAAAAGTCAAGGCCAAGTTCTACTTCCACATCCTTGAGCATATTTTCGATAATGACATTATAGCCACCTATTGGAATTCCTTGGTAACGGTCATTAAAGTAGTTATTATCAAAGGTTAAACGAACTGGTAAGCGTTTGATGATAAAGGGTGGAAGGTCAGTCGCAGAACGTCCCCATTGCTTTTCAGTATATCCTTTGATCAACTTTTCATAAATATCTGGACCGATCAACTTGATAGCCTGTTCCTCTAAGTTTTTCGGTTCAACGTCCTTCATGTGAGCCGTTTGCTCAGCAATCTTATCTTTCACTTCTTGAGGAGTTTTTGTCCCCCACATAGCATAGAAAGTATTCATATTGAAAGGTAGATTATAAAGGCTACCCTTGTAATTAGCTAGAGGCGAGTTGATGTAGTTGTTAAATTCAGCAAATTGATTCACATAATCCCAGACTTTCTTATTAGAAGTATGGAAGATATGAGCACCGTATTTATGAACATTAACCCCTTCTACATTCTCACAGTAGATATTCCCACCAATGTGATCACGTTTATCAATAACTTTTACTTTTTTTCCACGCTTGGTTGCTTCATAAGCAAAAATTGCTCCCGACAAACCAGCACCAACGATTAGATAGTCGTACATAGTCTCTTCCTTATCATTTACCTCTCATCTCCTTAACTATAGTAAAAGAGAGAATCTTATACTCTTCGAAAATCTCTTCAAACCACGTCAGCGTCCATCTGCAAGCTCAAAACAGTATTTTGATCTGACTTCGTCAGTTCTATCTACCACCTCAAAGCTGTACTTTGAGCTAACTTCCCAGTTACTCTTTGATTTTTATTGAGTATTCGTTTCAATCTATTTTAGCACAAAACAAATCATTTCTCAGTTTTCAATAGCCGAGTGATTTAAAAAGACAAGCACCAAAACTGATGTTTGTCTTTATGATTTTGCTTGAAAAGGCTATTGCTAACTATTTAACATGATTTTCTGCTTCTTTTTGAGCTTTTTCGATTGCTTTTTTGCTTTCTTGCTCCCATTTGGTCTTGGCCTCTTCAAACTGTTTGGTCGTCACAGTGTCTTTTTGCAGTTTCATGTACTTGTAGTTATTGCCATCACCCTTGATACCAACTAATGAATAGCCTCTTGTAAATGGCGTTACTTTGGTTACAGATGCTGTTCCACCACTTGACATAGCTGACATAATCAGAGAGTTGTCAATCATCCAAGCCTGTGCTTCAGCATATTTTTCATAGCGTTTGGCTACATCTTTGTTTTCACTATCTGCATCTTTGAGCATCTTAGTATAGGTGTCCAGACCTAGGCTAGTGATTTTTTCCTTATCTTCCTTGGCATCTAGTCCAAAAATCTTGAGGTAGAAGCCATCCTCTGCATTGAAAGGATTGAGATAAGTTGATGGATCCTGATAGTCACCTACCCAACCATCAAAGTTCAAATCGTAGTCACGATCAGCTGCTGTTGGCGCTAAGAAGGCTACGTTATTAAAATCATCTGTTGAAAGTTGCTGAACATCAATGACAATGTTATCAGCACCTAAAACTGACTCAAGGGTCTGCTTAACTGAGTTCATGCCTGTCACGGCATTTTTACTTGTCTGATCAACAGCTACATCCAAGTGAATTGGGAAGGTCACACCTTGACTTGCCAATTCTTTTTTAGCTTCCGCAAATTTTGCTTGGGCTTTTTCTTTGTTAAAATAGGCATCCTGAGCATCTGCTAGGTTTATACCTGACCATTCTGTGCCATAGTTGACCAATTTAGAAGCAACTACTTCTCCAAAGGTCTTGTTTCCAACTTGGACAAATGTAGGAGGCACTAGGGTGTTACGAAGAGTCTTGCTAGCTGCTTCTTCCCCATTTGACTGGGCAGAATAGGCTGTGCGGTCCAAGGCAAAGTTCACTGCTTGGCGGAAGTTCTTGTTCAAGACAGCTGTCTCAGTTGACTTCTTCTGCTCATCTGTCGTTTTAGACGTATGGCTGTAAGCCTTACGGTTGACGTTGAAATTGAAGTACCAAGAAGTCTTGTCCTGCAAGCTATAGACGATATTATCCTTATATTTCTCCTTGGTCTTGGCGAAGTTAGAACTATTTGGATAAACCCCAGCGATTGAATAAGCTCCACTTTCAAAGTTACGGATGGTCAATTCTTGGTCTGAGCCATCAAAATAAGCTAATTTCACGTGTTCAATTGATACTTTGTCATGATCATAGTAATGCGGATTTTTCACATACTCGATAGATGATTTTGATGTGAAATCTTTTAACAAATAAGGTCCGCTGTAGAGAATGCTATCTGGAGATAGGGTCCCAAAATCTTTCCCTTTTGAGTTTAAAAACTCTTCATTCACTGGGAAAAGAATACTATTGGTTGTTTTTGAGTTCCAGTAAGGTTCTGGGCGTGCCAAAGTATACTCAACAGTCTGGTCGTCAATGGCTTTCACTCCAACCTTAGAAAAGTCAGAATCTGCTCCTGTAATATAATCATTCAAGCCCTTGATCGAGTTTTGAATCAAGTCAATGGCCTGTGATTTATTATCCACTGCGTACTTGATACCTGTCACAAAATCTTGTGCCTTAACTGGGGCGTACTCTTCACCGTCAGCCGTGAACCATTTGGCATCTTTTCTCAATTTGTAGGTATAAGTCAGACCGTCGCTCGAAACAGACCAGTCTTCTGCCAAAGATGGAACTAGGTTTCCATGGTTGTCATTTTCAAGCAAACCATCAACTAGGTTGGTAATGATAGCCGTATTATCAGCGTAGTAGTCTAATAGATAGTTAAATGTAGTTGGATTTCCACTAAAGGTTGATGAGTAAGTTTTTGTATCTGAACCTGATTGTCCGCAAGCAGCTAAAAGCAAAGCAGCCGCAAAAGTCAGGCCTGCACTAAGGACACGCTTTTTTGTAGTCATCTTCTTTCTCCTTTATGTTAGTTTTTATAACATAAGTTTATTTTACCAAAATAGTGGGAATTTGTAAAGTTAATTGAATTTTGAGAATGAAAGTTTATAAACTTTAGTCATAAAAAAACAAAGGATTTCTGTCTTTCATACAGTCTTCCCTTGTTTTTATGCGATTTATCATTTAAATATCAATGAATTAACTGATAACCTAACGAAAGCAAGATTCTCATTCACATTATTTTATGTGCTTTTCTAAATCCTTCTGATACTGAGCATTCGATTCCAGTTTTTCCTTTTGCCACTTTTTGAAGGCCGCATCATACTCTTTAGTTGTCACAATATCATTTTGAAGTTCCATTCCTTTAAAAATAAATGGATCCCCCTTAATACCGACCTGTGAATAAGCTTTGGTAAATGGAACAGTACGACTAACCATAGGAGAGCCCCCTGAAGAAGCAACTGGAATAAGAAGTGAACTATCAGTAACCCAAGCCTGTGCTTTGGCATACTTTTCGTATCGTTTATCAAGATTACTTGTCTCAGAAGCCGCATCATCCAAGAGCTTCTTGTATTCATCCAAGCCAACTTTCGCCACAACTTCAGGATCCTTGCCCTTTGTTATACCTAGATGTTTCAAGGCAGAACCCTTCTTAGCATCTAAAATATTGAGATAGGTTGCTGGATCTTGGTAATCTGGTCCCCAACCTGTTCCGTTCAAATCATAATCTTTTTGGGTTGGAACTTTAGCTTGAGAAGTAATACTTTCCTTCTCATTATCTGTCATTTGAAGAACATCTATAATGACATTCTCCGTTCCAAGCGTTTCTTCAATTGATTGTTTTAGCGAATTGGTTTGTTGAACCGCAACTACATCAGTTTGCTCAACAGGCACATCCAAATGAATCGGGAAACTTACTCCCTTAGCTTGCAATTCTGACTTCGCTTTTTCAAATGCAGATTTAGCCTTTGTAGGATTGTAAATTGTATCCTTACCATCTGTGAGAGTCACATCTTTCCACTGTTCTCCATATTTCAGTAGTTCGTCCTGAGCCAACTGTCCGAAGGTCTTCCCAGCTACTTGAACGTAATTATCTGGCACTAGACTATTACGAATAATCTTATCCGCACCCTCTTCACCGTTTAATTGAGCTGTATAGGCGTGGCGATTAAATGCAAAATTAAGAGCCTGACGGAAGTTCTTATTGAGAAGAGCTTCTTTTGTTGATGTTTTTTGTGACTCATCTGTTTTAGCTGTTTTATTGTAAGACTGGCGGTTTACGTTCACAGTGAGGTAGTAGCTTGTTGCCTCTTGTGGACTATAGACAATCTGATCTCCGTACTCTTTCTTAGTTGACTCAAAGTTTGAGCTTGCTGGAAAAAGACGTGCAGTGGTATAGGCACCTTGTGTAAAGCTACGAATTAAGGATTCTTGATCTGAACCATCATAGAATGTCAATTTAACATTATCAATTTTGACATTGTCCTTATCCCAATAGTTAGGATTTTTTTCATATTCAATCACAGATTTAGAAATCAAAGATTTCAAAAAATATGGGCCATTGTAAAGAATACTTGATGGAGTTGGCGCTCCGTAATCCTTGCCTGTTGCATTCAAAAATTCTTCATTTACAGGAAGCATGGTTGCAGTGGTTATTTTAGAGTTCCAAAAACTTTCCGGTTGATTAAGGGTATATTCTACCGTATAATCATCAAGAACTTTCACACCTACAGTTGAGAAGTCGTTTGTCTCACCACTAACATAAGCCTCCAATCCTTTGATGGATTTCTCAACCAAAGAAAGACCATCAGACTTTCCATCTGCTGCATGTTTCAGACCGGTAACAAAATCCTGAGCCTTAACTTCTGCATACTCTTCTCCTTCTGAAGTATACCACTTCACCCCCTTACGAAGTTTGTAAGTGTAAGTCAAGCCATCTTTAGAAACTGACCAATCCTCTGCTAGAGAAGGAATGAGATTCCCATATTTATCATTCTCTAAAAGACCATCGACGACATTACCTATTACGTCAGAAGTTGAACTTTTACTTGTAAGGCTATAATCCAAGGATGATGGATCAACTGCATAAACATAAGAAAATGTTTTGGGAGCATCTGCATTCTTTTCACTTTTCCCACAAGCTGTTAAAAGAATGGCTGTGCTCAAGGTCACTCCTGCTCCTATGAGCCACTTTTTCGATTGCATAAATAATCTCCTTCAAAATAGTATTTTCACTATTATACCCTATTTTTTTATAAATGCAAGACTTCTTGTAGAATTTGTTAGAAAATTCTAACAAATGTTTTTAAAAGAGTTTTTTACACAACTTTTAGCAAAAAACCTCAAGCTCTAAGGCTCAAGGTTCTCACTTTTTAGTTAGTCATTTCCACACAGAAAGCATCCCATGGAGCTAAGATTTGTTTTTCAAAGACTTCTTGAGCTAGGGTGTTTTCAATCACGACCGATTTGATGTTTCCTTCTACTGTCAAGTCTTGCTCTTCATTTGACAAGTTAGCCACAACTAGGAAACGACGGTCGCCATCTTTACGGATATAGGCGAAGACCTTGTCAGTTGTATCAAGCAATTCAAAGTCAGCTCGAATCAGCCAGCTGTTCTCCTTACGGATTTGGACCAACTTCTGATAAGTATAGAAAATAGAATCTGGATTTGTCAGCGCTTCTTGAACGTTGATTGCTTGATAGTTTGGATTGACTGCCAACCAAGGCTGACCTGTCGAGAAACCGGCGTTTTTGCTTTCGTCCCATTGCATTGGGGTACGGGCATTGTCACGTCCAATGACACGGATACTGTCCATGATTTCTTCCATCGGAACACCTTTTTCAAGAGCCTCACGCGCATAGTTGAGGGATTCAATATCTTCTACTTGATCCAGCGTTTCAAAGGGATAGTTGGTCATCCCAATCTCCTCACCTTGGTAGATATAAGGTGTTCCTCTCATGAGATGAAGTAAGATTGCAAAGGCTTTGGCAGATTTTTCGCGGTATTCTTGGTCATTTCCCCAGATTGAGACGATACGAGGAAGGTCATGATTGTTCCAGAAGAGCGAATTCCAGCCGTCCTCAACTCCTAATTCTGTCTGCCATTTGTTGAAAATCTCTTTTAACTTAGCAATATTCAGTTCTTTTTGATAGTGCCATTTAGGATGACCTTCCTGATACTGAAGACCGATATGCTCAAACTGGAAGACCATAGACAATTCTTGCCCCTTTGGATCAGAGTAGAGCTTGGCAATCTCTGGAGTTGCTCCCCAAGTCTCCCCTACTGTCAAAAGATTCTGATTTCCAAAGGTCGCTTGATTCATCTCCTTGAGATAAGGATGGAGCATAGGACCATTATTAACCACCTTCTCGTCAGGAATTTTGCCAATCATGTCAATGACATCCATGCGGAAACCGCCAATGCCTTTATCAATCCAGAAGTTCATCATCTCATAAATTTTCTGGCGAAGTTTTTCATTTTCCCAATTGAGATCAGGCTGTTTCTTGCTGAAAAAGTGGAGATAGTATTGACCTGACTTTTCATCATATTCCCAAGCAGATCCACTAAAGATAGAATCCAAATCATTGGGTTCATCGCGCCAGATATAGTAGTCTCGTTCAGGGCTGTCGGGATTTTCACAGGCCTCGACAAACCAAGCATGCTCATCTGAGGTATGATTGACCACCAAGTCCATGATGATACGAATATCACGTTTCTTAGCTTCCGCGATCAGTTTGTCCATATCCTCCATGGTCCCGAAAATAGCAGCAATCGCTTGATAATCAGCAATATCATAGCCATTATCATCCATAGGACTGTCATAAACTGGAGAAAGCCAAATCGCTGTAATTCCTAACTTAGCTAGATAGTCTAACTTACTGGTAATACCTGGCAAATCACCAATTCCATCTCCGTTGCTATCCATAAAGCTCTTAGGATAAACTTGATAGACTACGGCATTGTGCCACCATTTTTCTTGCATCTTCTTACCTCATTATCTTCATAATCTACAGTCTATGATAGCGCTTTTTGGAATTTTGTGCAAGCGTTTGCCTAATCTTTTTGATTCCTTTTTTAACTCCATAGTTTCCTAACTTCCAATTTTTTATTATAATAGAGGTCAGAGGTAAAAAAATGAAAAAACAAGCTTTTAGTTCTGAACAATATTTGAATCT